>DGUK01000058.1 GCA_002394635.1 Faecalitalea sp. UBA4312 | reverse complement strand
TTAGAAAATTTTCCCTACTCGATTTATATATGCTCAGTTTTGTGCGTTGATTTGTTCTTTAGTAATGAGTGGATAACGTACCAGGTTTCTTTCATCTAAATTTTCTTTATGCATATCAACCTTTGTGATTTGATGATTGTCATAACAAGTATAATACTGAATGCCGGCATCGGTATTGTAACAAGATGCATAAATGGTTATTTCATATTGCCCGTTTCCCAGACTGCACAATCCACGTGGTTGCGATACATAGTCCAGGATATGAAAAAATTGACTGACACTGGATAATTCGTCATTGTCCGATGAAGAATTTAATTTCGCAAAAGAAGCTCGTACAAAGCGGGATTGTGAAGATAGATCACCTGGCAGGCCCATGCCTCCCATTCCCAGACTATAAACATCCAGGGATAGATCTTTTCCAAAGGTGTTATCCGGTGTTGTGGTTTGAAGATAGCGGTAGTTGTTCAGATGAAACAACTGTTTGTCAAAGGTGGGATTATTGGTCAAGACACCAACCGGATTCTCATAAATAAATAAGCCTTCTTTGACAGATTCCACAGTTATAGCTTCGTTTTTGTCGGCAATGAGCCAATGTAAAGGTGTTAAAGGCAGTTGATCGCTGAAAGATATATTAACCAGATTCATTTTCTCTAACTGTATTCTAGCTTCTTTTACTGTTTGACATTGACCAAGGATCCATGGAATCAATTCAAACGGAGCAATATTCGTTTTCTCTTCACATTCTTCTTTATAATCAGCATTACCGGCAAAGTTCAACCCGGCCATTGCCAGTCCCTTTTCGTTGACAGCTTCATAATAAAGAGGATATTCATTTGCGACATAGGCAGTTCCGATCATCGCATAATGATTGCTCAGAACGCCCTCTTTTCTGAAGTTAAATATATACTTTCTTGGTGTGATTACTACTTCTTCTCCGTAAGAAGATCCGTAATCGAATGTTCTGCCAAAATAAAAGTCTTTTGTTTGATATGTTGCTGCAGTACACATAGAACCAACCTCCATTCATTACCTTTAGTATACCCTAAAAGTGCCTCTAAGAAGCCATTGGATGTTATGATTGGTTCAAGTGGCGTTAAAGGTTCATGGCAGATTTGGGAATGATCAGCTCTTGACTATCCATCGTCAGAATAAATAAACCTTCAGGTGGGCTTCCTGAAGGTTTATTCTATTTGATTCTAGAAAACAAAAGCTTTGTCGTACGCAGCATGCAGAGCTTCGCGAATCTGTCCCGGCTTATCACAGTCACCAATCAGAATAACGCGATCAGAGACTTGTTCCAGCTCTTTGCGAAGGCTTTTATCACTGTGTACACCCATTGCCAGAACAACGGCATCACAAGGAATTGTGCTTTCCTTGCCTTCTGCATCCGTCACGGTAATAGAATCACTTTGCAAAGATTTTAATGTTGTACTGGTCATGACTTTTGTCCCTTGGTCTGTCAGTCGTTTCATTAACAGAGCTTTGGCACTGGCATACAGGGTTGTACCGACATCTTTCATCATTTCCACTATGGTTACATCGTTGTCGGCACAGATCGTTTCAGCGGTTTCCAGCCCGGTAACACCGCCGCCGATTACAATAATATTCTTATCCTTATAGACTGCTTTTCCCGTTAATACGTCGGTACTGGTAACAGCATGTTCAATACCCGGAAGATTTGGAATGATTGGATTGCCACCCGTAGCCATAAAGATGCCTACCGGATCGATGGCTTTGACATCTTCCGCTGTAGCTTGTGTATCCAAGCGGATCTCTACACCGTATTCTTTGCATTCCTCAATCATGGTTTCGATGAACTCGCTCATCATTTCCTTATGCGGAGGAACAGCAGCCAACAAAGCGCTGCCGCCTAATCGATCTGCTTTTTCAAAAAGCACTGATTTGAACCCGCGTTTTGCCAGAACAATTGCTGCCTGCATACCGGCCGGTCCTCCACCGATGACAGCTACGGATTGTCCGTTTCCGTTCTTCTTTAATGTTTCATCATTGAAATGCAGTTCTCTTCCCAATACCGGGTTGATCGTACATTCCAACGGGCGCAGGGCATTTAGTACGCGGAAGCATTCCATGCAGCTTAAACATTTGCGGATCCGTTTGTCCTGTCCGTTTTTGGCCTTATTGGCCCATTGCGGATCTGCCAGCTGACCACGGGCAATCCCAACATAGTCACACACACCTTCTTCTAAAAGCTTCTCGGCAACAGCCGGGTGTTTTAAATTGTTGGTGGCAATGACCGGAATGTTGATATGGGCTTTGATCGTTTTGGCTAAGTGCTGCTTCCAGGCTTCCGGCATACCTTGGGGTTCAATGATCGTATAACCGGATTCATACGTACCACAGCTGACATTCAGAACCTGAATTCCTAATTTTTCAAGATAGACAGCCATCTGTACGGCTTCTTCCAGTTTGATACCATCTTCGATGAAATCATCTCCGTTGATACGAACAGAAATTGGATAGTTTGGTCCACACACCGTTTGGATCCCCTTTATGATTTCGGTCACAAAGCGCATGCGTCCCTTAAAATCTCCACCATATTTATCAGTCCGTTTATTGGTATGAGGAGACATAAATTGATTCACCAGATAGCCATGGGCAGCATGGATCTCCACTCCATCAATGCCGGCAATCTGGCAATAGGCAGCTCCTGTTACAAATTTTTTAACCAGAGCTTCCACTTCTTCTGTCGTTAAAGGGCGAGGCTTGTCTCCGATCGTTGAGCATGTGACATCACTGGCTGATACCGGCTGTAGGCCATTTAAAAGGCGAGCCGGTGTCTGGTTGCCCGGATGGTGCAGCTGAACAAAGACCTTTGAATCATAGGCATGAACTGCCTCGGCTAATCGTACAAGACTTGGAATGTTTTCTTTCTTTGTCACTGATAACTGGCACGGGGTACCAATACCGGTTTCATCATCTACACGGGTGATTTCGGTAATGATCAGTGCACAACCGCCTTTTGCGCGTTCCTGATAATACCGGATCATCTCGGCTGAGGCGATGCCGGTTTCACTGGCTAAAGAACATCCCATCGCCGGCATAACTACACGATTTTTTAATTCAAGGTTACCAATGGAACCTCGTTCAAAGAGTTTTTGTGTCATAGTATGATCCTCCATTAGATAAATATCCTAACTTTATTATTACAGGTTTTGCCTCCATTTGCGATAGGTACATAATTTAAATGTGTTTTTAACTTTTTTGAGCATCATAAGGATAACATCATGAATTTCGAACAATTCTTCTCTAAGTAGGAAATAAAAACATATACATCATAAATTCTTTGGGATGATTGTCATAAAGGATATCCGGCATTTCTTGATCAATATCGGATAATGTAGTAGATTACATAAAACCAGCTCAGCAATCCATGGATAATCGCCCACGCAATCGAATGCCAGTTGGTATAGCTGATAACCATAGCTAAGGCGCTTCCAAATGAAACACCTGATTTTACCGTTTTTGTTAATGTTTCACGATTCTTCATAAGTACCTCCCATGATATATCTTTTCTTTATTATATAACTTACTGTTTATATTTAAAAAAGCTTTCTGTGGCAAGACTTATGAAAAAGAATATAATCTTTATAGAAAGAAGTCTAAAAAGCTATGAGATTTAAACATACAAACCGAAAAGGGTTTCTGATTGGATGCATTGATTTTTTTACGGCTGGCATTTTTTTATTGTGTTATATGCCTTTAGGCCTGCAGGAGGAGATCGATGAGATTTTGGATAGAAGGACACAAAGATATTATGTAGCCTATCTGTTAGGGATTCCTACTTTGTTTATATATACACTTGTTTGGATGGCGAAAATTGCTGAAGAATTGAAACACAAGGCTATGGAACTGGGGATAGAAGGAAATCATACGTCTTTTTGGCATATGTTTGGCTGGAATGTCTTTGGAATCGTGATTCTGATCGGGCCTATGATTGCTACCCATAGCTTTTTCAACACATTAAATCAGATTGAAACAGAATTGAACAAAAGAGAGGAGTTTATAGACATTTAGGAATGTTCGTTTCTATGGAATTCAATAATAAAAGCAGGTGGAGATCAATCCACCTGCTTTGGTATCCATATACTGACAGATTGTGCTGAACAAGGGAAGTGGGCCATACCTTCTTCGTTGATCGTAATTTCCTGTTCACTGTGGGAAAGGGCATCGATCCATGTTTGTCCGGCATGATCTTGGCCGACAAGCATCTCTTTTTCTTTTTCGCTGCCGGTACTGATAATTACAGCGCATCCGTTGTTTTCGTAGGACCACCCGACACAATCGTTCTCTTCAAAGTAATCGTGGCGAGTACCGTCGATCCGTGTCTTTCTCAGTTCCATCATCTGATCGAGCTGTTCGTGATGGCTTCCGTAATAGTCGCGGTAGAATACACATGGATACCCTTCTGAACGTAAAAGAATCAGTGCATAAGCAGATTCTGTAAACCAGTCTTCGATTTCACTTTCCAGCGCTTGTCCTTTTTGAGAATCATGGTTGTCAACAAAGGTCACCGCATAGCGGTCTTGTTTCTGGACCAATGTGTTATTGAAAACTTCATTCAGGTTCATTTCCTTCTTACTGATATGGTATAAATTGAAATGTAGTGGTACATCAAACAAGGACATACTAAAGTCAGCTGTTTCAAGGTAGTCTTCCAGTACTTGTACATCGCTGTTCCAATATTCACCTACCGCAAAAAATTCCTTTTCTTTTGTCGTACGTAATGTATACAGCCACGAAGGAAAAAAGCGGGCATCAATATGCTTCAAGGCATCCAGACGGAAACCATCTACATGCGTGATATCCACATACCATTGTCCCCATCGTGTCAATTCATCGATGACTTCGGTGTTATCAAAGTTGACATCGGCTCCCATCAAATAGTCATAATTTCCATTTTCGTTATCAACACATTTCTGCCATGGGGATTGGTCGAAATTAAAGATGCCGTGTTTTTGAGACAAGGAATCATAATCGACTCCATTAAAATGCGGGTATCTCCATTTGAAGTCAGAATATTTATTATGGCGCCCTTCAAAGTCAAATTCGGTCCATGCTTCAATGGTATGTACATCAGAAATGGTCTGCGTACGGTCATCGCTGGCGGTTTCGACAGCCTCTACTTTCTGGGCTCTATCGGCACCCATACGATGGTTAAATACAATATCAGCATAGGCATTGATGCCTGCTTCCTGCAGGGCTTTAATGGCTTGTAAGTATTCCTGCTTGGTTCCGTATTTGGTCGGGATGGATCCTTTCTGATCAAATTCCCCTAAATCATACATATCATAAACACCATATCCGACATCGTGGATCCCCCCGGCTCCTTTGTAAGCTGGTGGCATCCAGACGGAGGTGATACCTTTATCTGCAAGAGCTTGTGCATTCTTTTTCAGTTGTCTCCAAAGAGAAGCATCATCCGGCAAATACCATTCAAAGTATTGAATCATCACTCCATGTTTCATAGCTGGTCTCCTTTCAATACTTGAATCATTATAACATTTTTAAAAATCTGAGTAAAAATTCGACTAGAATATAGCCGACTTTTCATCTGATTGCGCTTTCAATTCTGAATATTGACATACTTATGAAAGAATCTATGCATTTTTTTTGCGCATCCTTTTCAGTTCCATTAAACTAAAATTATGAAAGAATATCAGACGAAAACACAAATGCTGCTATACTTTCTCAAAGGATGTAAGCGCTATTTTTTGATCAGCATCGTCTTTGCTTCCCTGGTCTCCTTGTTTGATCTTGTAAACCCAAAGATCATTGAGATCACAGTGGATTCCATCATCGGCGATAAGCCGGTACAATGGGAATTTTTGCAGGGATGGATCCTTTCTATGAAGACACATCTGGTCGGGATTGCGGCTGTAGTGGCAGTTGTTGCGCTGATTGGTGCTTGTTTTCGGTATTTGTTTCAATTGTTTAATTCCATTGCGGCCGAAAAATTTGTACAGCGGATGCGAAATACTTTGTTTGACCATATTCTCGAACTGCCGTTTTCCTGGCATGACCGACATCATACCGGGGATATTATTCAGCGTTGTACGACGGATGTCGATGTTGTTAAGGTTTTTATTTCCGAACAGCTCACTTCCTTATTCCGTGTGATCTTGATGATCGTTTTCTCTGTATATTTTATGATGCAGATCCATTGGAAACTGGCTTTGGTGGCTTCTTTTTATATTCCGGTGATGGTAATAGGGTCTTTATTCTTTCATAATAAGATAGGGACTTCCTTTGATCAGGTGGAAAAAGAGTCCGGCAAGCTTTCCAGTATCGTCCAGGAAAACTTGACCGGGATTCGGGTCATCCGGGCTTTTGGGAAAGAAAAATATGAAGATCAAAGATTTCAGAAACAGAATCATTATTATACAAACTTATGGATCTCTTTGCAGAGGATCCTAGCCTCTTTTTATGTTCTCAGTAATGTTATTTCAACGACACGGGATCTTGTGGTGACTGTGGTCGGTGCCGTTTTCTGTATACAGGGGACTTTGACAGCGGGGCAGTTTATTGCTTTTTTATCCTACAACGCGCTATTGACCAATCCGGTCCGTCGTCTAGGACGTATGATTGCCCAGTTAAGTGAAGCAGGCGTATCCATTGATCGTTTGCGCTTTATTATGAATGCGCAGACGGAAGATGTCGGAGGGTCTTTACAACCGGAGATCAAAGGCGAATTGTGCTTTGATCATGTATCGTTTGGATATGGAAAGCAGAAGGTGCTGGATGATATATCTTTTACTGTCCCGGCACATACGACCTTAGGGATTCTGGGAACGACCGGTTCCGGAAAATCAACGGTATTATCGTTGCTGGATAGATTGTATGAAGTTCAGTCCGGCACGATTTCCATTGATGGAGTGGATATCCGATCCATGGATCGGAAGTGGCTAAGACGCCATATCGGTTATGTGATCCAAGAGCCGTATTTGTTTTCCGGTACGTTGGAGGAGAACATTCGTATTTCTGCACCCGAAGGAAATATGGAAAAAATGACGGAGATTGCCGGGTTGAAAGGAACGATCGAACATTTTACAGATGGATACCAGACCTATGTCGGGCAAAGAGGGATTACTTTATCCGGTGGACAGAAACAAAGAGTCGCTATTGCGCAGATGCTGATGCGAAAAACTCCGATTATGGTGTTTGATGATTCTTTATCTGCGGTGGACGCAAAAACCGATCGTCAGATCCAAAAGGCATTACAGGAACATAACCGGGATACAACGGTTCTGTTGATCGGTCATCGCATCTCCACCTTGAAACACGCCGATCAGATCTTGGTGATGCATCACGGAAAGATCATTCAAAAGGGAACGCATGAACAATTGATCGGACAGCCGGGATTCTATCGAAAAGTTTATGAGATACAGACCGGATATGAGGGGGAAAGTATATGAAAAAGAATAAAGAAACGCTTCCTTTCTTCGGAATTCCTAAACTGCTGCCCTATATCCGACCTTACCGAAAAATGACAATCTGTATGATCATTCTAGGCATAGGTGTCAGCCTGGCGGATTCCTTATATCCTCTGTTTCATCAATATGCCCTGGATCATTTTATTCTGCCGGGCACCTTATCAGGGCTACCGTCCTTTATCCTGATGTATTTCGGATTGATGGTGATCCAACAAACGATCGACCTGATCAGTCTGTTTCAAGGAGGGCGTCTGGAAATGTTGATTGACAGAGATCTGCGGGATGCCAGCTTTCATCATTTGCAGACCTTGTCCTTTGCCTATTATAATCAGAATAATGTGGGGTATATTCATGCTCGTGTCCTGAGCGATACCGGAAAGATCGGGGAACTGATCTCCTGGCGGTTTATGGATATTGTGTGGAATGTATCTTATATTGTCTTTATCTTTGTGGTTATGTTTGCCATGAATGCGCATCTGGCTTTTTGTGTTTTGATCTTCGTGCCGGTGATTGTCTGTCTGATTTTGTTTTTTCAAAAGCGCCTGGTGTTTTTTAACCGGATCGTAAGAGAGCTCAATGCTCGTATTACCGGTCATTTTGATGAAGGGATTACCGGAATCAAAAGCATAAAAACTTTAGTCATAGAAAAGACACAGAAGGATCTTTTTCATGAAGATTCTCACCAGATGGTGGAAAAAGCCGTGAAGGTGTCCCATCACTCTGCTTTATTGACTTCTTTGGTGACCATGGTATCTTCGTTTGCGTTGGCGGTTGTTTTGTGGCAGGGAGGTATCCTGACCACGGAAGCCTTTATGCAAATTGGTACGCTTTCTGTCTTTATGTCTTATGCGGTTGGTTTGTTAAGTCCAATTCAGGAGCTGATGGCGGCCTTTTCCGCACTGGTTGCTATTCAGGTCAATATTGAGAGATACTCACGGCTGCTGGAAGAAGTTCCCAATGTAAAGGACAATGACGATGTGATTGAAAAATATGGGGACGCTTTTAACCCGAAAAAGGAAAACTGGGAAGAACTCCATGGAGATATCGAATTTAAAGACGTGACCTTCATGTATCCGGATGGCAAGGAAAATGTCTTGGAGCACTTTGATCTGAAGGTGGAACAAGGAACCAATGTAGCCATTGTAGGACAGACTGGTGCCGGCAAGTCGACATTGGTGAACCTGGTTTGCCGGTTTTATGAGCCGACAGAGGGACAAATTCTAATTGACGGCAAGGATGTCCGTCAACGCAGCCAGCTTTGGCTGCATAGCCATTTGGGCTATGTATTACAGAATCCACTTTTGTTCTCGGGAACGGTACGGGAGAATCTGAAATATGGAAATGCTTTTGCGACCGATGCGCAGATTTTGCATGCTTTGGAAAAAACCGCTGCCGATACAATTGTCAGGCGGTTCGATCAAGGTCTGGACAGTCAGGTCGGAGAAGGCGGAGATCGACTGTCCACAGGGGAAAAACAATTATTGTCGATCACAAGAGCTGTTTTGGCTGACCCTAAGATTTTAATATTAGATGAAGCGACGTCCAGTGTGGATACGATTACGGAAAAGAAGATCCAGCAGGCAATTCGGGCAGTAATCAAAGGAAGAACATCCTTTGTGATCGCCCACCGCTTATCAACGATCGTCGATGCAGATATCATCCTGGTTGTCCATGACGGAAAGATCGTTGAGAAGGGCACACATGCCCAGCTGATGAAACAAAAAGGGGAATATTTCCAACTATATACCAGGCAGTATGAAGACTGGATGGAAGTTTGAGCTTCCCACTAAGAACGGAGGAAAACAAATGATAGCGTTGGCAAGTGATTTTGACGGCACCTTGTACTTCGGGCATGATGAAGTACACTTCAAAGAACAAGATATTCAAGCTATTGCACAGTTTCAGAAGCAGGGAAATCAGTTCGGCATCTGTACTGGAAGAGATCTGCCGAGCACGTTGTATCCATTGACCGATCGGATCTGTTGCGATTTTTTCATCGTTGTCAGTGGGGCTGCTATCTATGACAAAGACCATCGTTTGATCTATGAGAAGGCAATGAAACGCTCCACGATCCAGGCTTTGTACGACTCTTTCTATGGACAGGCGAATATGTATATCCGAACGGGTTTTGATGTATATGAAATGCAGAAGAGCAGTCATCTCTCCTTTCTGTCCAAGTATGTGCCATCCGTCAGTGACCTGCCGAATGTGCCGTTTCAAGGTGTATCTTTCGGCTGTTTTTCCAAAGAGGATGCCCAGCGCATCACGGACCTGACCAATGCATACTTTGGAGAGGAGATCATCGCCTATCGAAATGTCCGATTTGTAGATATTGTAGCCAAGGGATGTTCCAAGGGCAATGCTCTGCAGATATATAAGGAGAAGATGCAAATTGATGTGATGGCTGGGATCGGAGACTTTTATAATGATATTCCTTTATTGGAAAAAGCGGATATTGCGTTTACCTTTACTTGGTCACCGGATCCGGTAAAAGCTTATGCCGATCATGTGGTGGAAGATATGGCCCAGGCGATCGATCGATTGAAATAAAAAAACGGCATTGACGCTTTTTTTGAGAGAATTATACAATACAGATGGTTAAAGGATCACCTGCCTTTACTTTTCCACAAGGGATAACAGAGCACTTCTTCCCACGAATATTCGGGATAAAGACGGGGGAAACCGTGGATTTTCCTTGTTGGTTAAACCGTTCAATGTCAAAGACGGCCAAAATGTCATTACAGTGGACAATATCACCTTCCTTACAGAAAATGAGGAATCCTTCGTGTTCTTTATTAGCTGCTTCCAGGCCCATATGGACAATAACCTGTTTTCCTAAATCTGTTTCGATCAAGAGGGTATGCCCCATGGGAAAGATCGTACGAACAATACCATTGACCGGGCATACGACCTCGCCACTGGAAGGGATAACCGCAAAGCCGACGCCGGCTTCTCCGGATGAAAATACTGGATCCCTAACTTCACTTAGAGGAATGATCGTTCCTGAGAAAGGGGAGACGAAAGGCTCTTTCCAATATAAAAACGCTGTATCGATATCTAACTGGGCAAAGTGAGTAATACTGTTTATATTACGGTCGTTAGTCAAATCGTTCAAATTGTTTGTAAGGGTCTGACAATTTTGTAAAATACGATGTTGAATAGCTTCGGTCATCCTTTTTCGGCTTGAGAAAAAGGAATGTTTTAATGAAACAGCTTGTTTCATTAAATGCCCTCCTTTCTCACAAATGTGATATTAATAATAACATATGTTACACTTTAATGATAAAGGGGAGATGCGTCGTTGTCAATCACAAATGTAAATTAAAAAGTCACATTTGTGACTTTTTAAAATGGTCTATACAATTTGTTCTGCTGTTTCACTGGTGGTGATCAATACATTGATGTAGTTTCCGAGCATAGCTGCTTTGATAGCTTCTGCTTTATCGATGGATTCCGCAACGCCGATCCGGTATGGAATCTTCTTCAGATCTTCAATACTTATACTGATTAGAAGATCATCCAAAGAACTTGGAATATGCTGGCCTTGTTTATCAAAATAATGGGCACATACATCACCCGTGACATGATTGAGTTCGACGTTTTTGAAGATTTTGTCACCATAGTAGAAATGCCACCGGCTGTTACTGGCTTTTAATGAACCAATTCCGACAAACGCAATATCGGTATGTTTCCAGTACTTGATCAACGTTTGATTGAATTCACTGGATAGCAGAATATCCCGGATTTCAGGACTGCTGGCAAATGCTGGCGCATCGATCAACAATGCGCTGCCATTCAGGTGTCGGCTGGCTTCATAGGTAACAGTATTCACGTGATAACTGCTTTCGATCCTTCCCTCCACGCCTCCAATCAAAGGGACACATGTGATGTTGGCGGCTCCATTATCTTTAAAATACTGAACGATAGCGGCTGTCGTCTTTCCCCAGGAAAATCCGATCGTCATATGATCCTGCAGGATGGATTGTAGATAACGATTGGCAGCTTGTCCCATTCCTTCCATTTTCTGCATATCACTGAATCCGGAACTGACAGGGACCACAATGGCCTCTTTCAGGTTGTATGTTTCTTTCAATCGTGTTTCTAAAGAATCGGTACCGGCTTTTTGGGGATTGATGGAGATAGTTACGATGCCTTGATCCCGACATTGTTTCAACATCCGGCTGATGGTACTGCGATGGATGTGCAGTGCACGGGATATCTCGCTTTGGGTTTTATTTTCCATGTAGTACATCTGGGCAATCTGGACTAAAAGTTTATCGTCTTCCATAAAAACCTCCTACAAATGAGAAAAGAGAATCACATTTGTGATTCTCTTTTATTTTATAGTCAATTCAAGGGAAAAGAAAGTGTTTTATTATTTGGCCCACAAATAACAGTATGCCTGGGTACGTGCCGCAAAGTACTGGCTTTTCAAAAGCTGGCGTACTTCCTTTTTAGTATACCATTTTGCTTCGATTTCTTCCGAGGTGCTCGTACTTTCGTGAAAGGTCCCTTCGGCTGTTCCAACAATGACAATGTTCTTTTCATTGCTGAAGCCGACGGCGCTGTAGCTGTCAAATAAGATATCATCGATGGTGATCAGATCCAGACCGGTTTCTTCTTTCAGCTCTCGCTTAGCAGCCTGCTGCGGTGTTTCTCCCGGATCGATCAGACCGGCCGGAAAGTTATAGATCCACTGTCCCATGGCCATACGATATTCTTTATTGATCAGTATCTTGCCTTCCTGGTTGGTAAGGATCAGAATCACAGAATCCGGTTCCGGATTATTCAGGTCGGCCAGTGTGTGCATATGTGGATTCCGGCTGATCATTTCGTAGGTTTTTTCTTTTCCATCGGTTTTGATATATTCAATATCATAACGTGTGATAAATTTTCCTTGTTGGATCTTATTTATTTTTTTAAACTCCATGATCTAATCTCCTTGGTAAACAATCTTTCCCGCACAAATTGTATAATGGATCTTCCCTGGTAATGTCCATCCTGTGAACGGACTGTTTGAAGCTTTGGATGCAAATTGATCCACGATCCATGTTTCCTGTTCGTTGAAAAGAACAAGATCAGCGGGCTGACCTGGTTGAATGCTGACAGGGGGCAGATGATAGAATTCCATTGGGTTTTTGCTCATTAGCTCCATCAGCTTCAACAAGGAAATATAGCCTGGCTGTACCAGGGAATGGATCCCCAGACCCAGTGAAGTCTCCAAACCGATGATGCCGCTAGGCGCCTGCTCTAAAGGCCTTGATTTTTCTTCGGTACTGTGTGGGGCATGATCAGTTACGATCATATCAATCGTGCCGTCCTGGATCCCTTCTATGATTTTTTGACGGTCGTATTCCGTTCGTACCGGCGGGTTCATGCGGGCATAGGTGCCATATTTAAGAACAGCGTCTTCTGTTAATGTAAAATGGTGCGGTGTCGCTTCGGCATGGATGTCGGCACCCAGCTTTTTAAAGGTCCTTACGATTTCCACGGCATTAGCTGAACTGATATGCTGGATGCATAATGAGGCTCCGGTGTGCAGGGCCAGTACGGCATCTCTGGCAACCATGATATCCTCTGCTGTATGGCTGGCTCCGCCATAGCGTAATTGGTGGGAAACATCGCCTTGATTGACACCAGGCTGCTTGATAAAGAGAGGATCCTCTTCGTGCAGGCTGATTGGTTTATTTAATTTTCTGGCTTTGATCAAAGCTTTTAACAACACATTTTCATCCATGATCGGCAGACCATCATCGGTAAAACCGACCGCTCCTTGTCGGGCTAATTCTTCCATATCAACAAGTTTTCGACCGGCCATGCCTTGTGTAACTGTTGCTGTCTGGTACAAATGAATTCCGGTCTGTTTTCCTTTTTCAAGGATATATTGCAATGTATCGGAATTATCTACCGGCGGCTTGGTATTAGCCATACAGATGACGGTGGTAAAACCACCTTTTTTGGCAGCAGCAGCGCCAGAAAGAATATCTTCTTTATAGGTGAATCCGGGATCACGGAAATGTACATGGGCATCTACCAGGCCCGGTGCAATCACCAGTCCTGTCGCATCGATCCGATCTGCCTGCACTTCTATTTTTTTGCCAACCTGAAGGATGGTTCCCTGATCGATCAGAAAATCCATGATGGCATCGGTTTGGGTAACGGGATCAACAATTCGTCCGTTTTGAATCAGTAACATAGGTCTCACCTGCTTTTCATGTTCCTATCATATCATGATATAATGGGAAAAACGGAGTATTGTTATGGAAAAATTTGAAGGATTGGAACTGAATGGGAAAAATGTCATGGATATCTACAATCAATGCAAAAAGACGGAAAAGAGCAAGGAGACGATCCGCGCATACATGTTTGATTTAATTTCCACGCAAATTTTTACACCACCGATTGATTTTGATAAAGAAAAGATAATGGAGCACCATGATACGATCCTGTATTTTCTCGGACAACTGGAAGCCGTCCATGCCGGCCACAAGGTACTGATACCCAATGATGGGCTGAAACGCTATGATCATGTCGTCTGGAGCCCGCACAATTCTCTGGTTTTTACATTGTATTATCTGGCAGTGGCCAGTGACTGCATGCACGTCTTTACCAAAAGGGACAACTTGATCTGCACCTCCATTGCGAATATACAGGCAACGGTTTCTCCATCGGATCCTTCCTATAAGGAAAAAATGGAAGCATTTAAAAAGAACCACAGAGATTAATCCTCTGTGGTTTCTGTACATTCAACGATCTTCAACAAGCCTTTTTGCTCAAAAAGAATGGATTTTAACGCTTGAAGATCATCATAGGATACAGTATCGTACTCAGCTCTGTTTAACAAAGTATACAACTGTCGGATCATCATTTGTATTTCCAACCAGCCGGATGTATCTCCATATCCGTGATCAACGAGGGTGTGTATGTTTTTTTCGTTAGTCAATGGAAAGAGATAGGAATACAAAGTGGTTACATTCGGATTGGCAAAGCCATCCGGGTTTAGAAGCTCTTTGTAGATCGCAAAATCATAGTGCCGCAGCAGATGCAGAACGGCTTTGGCATAGAACAGAACGGAAGCACTGAAATCAGCCTGGTCATCGTCTTCATAATAGTATTCCAGGTCACAGGCAGCTTCGATCTGATCAAGGACAAGGCCCGGAAGATCCTGGTAATCTTCTTCCTTGATGTGGAGCTGTTCAAAGAAATCCGGTTCTTCTTCCACCGGTTCCGGTTCGATATTCTGCTGCATGTTTTCCATCATATTGTTGGCATATTGATTAATTTGTTCTTTTTCCTCATCGCTCATGGAATCCAACATTTTTCCAATAGCAGAGAAGTCAATATCACTGAATTTCATAGGTCACCTCACGGCATCATTATATTTCGATTCCCATTATTTCACAATATTAGGCATTCTTTTTCTCTTTACAAAGTGATGCAGAAGATATATATATTAAATATAACGAAAGGAGAGAATGCTTAGGGACCCATGGATATCGTCCATTCATTGAAATTGAATATTTGCAGGCTCCGGATAAATTAAAGTTTATCTTTTTTTAGTTAGGTGCTTAAGGTATGATCCTTGCACATGGAGAATTCAGATGGATCTTTCCGGAGATGCGTACTATAAATAGGTGGATACTGCCTGGAGGTATGAAGGATGAAAAGGTTTAAAAAGTATATTATGTTGATAGCAGCGTTTGTGTTATCGTTCGGCCTCTTTGCCTGTGGACAAACTACACGTACGTCAACGCTTGCTTC
>DGUK01000034.1 GCA_002394635.1 Faecalitalea sp. UBA4312 | reverse complement strand
ACTGTTTTATGAACACTGCGCTAAAAGGCGGGTCTTTTTTTCAATACATCTTCTGTGAGAACATAGCAAAAAATACCCTTCTCGTAAGCGCTGTTGCATTTTTCCGTGCTTTACGTCCAATTCCCCGTCATAGAATGCAATACAGTTAAAATGAGCGCCGCCGGAATTCCCGACAGCGCCCTTCTCAACACAATTACTTACACTCTGGGAGTTGCTGACTAATCCAGTGAATTCGCACCCACTCCAGCTCCGCATCAATCCTGTAAGCCGCCTCAGTCTCATTCAAGCCACCGGAAAGATAGCCCTTCACAGCCCGAAAGCAGTTCTTGTGGTTGATTTCAACCTTGGCGATTGCATTGTCATCATGAAGGATCGCCGCAAGCCGAGCTCCATTTTTATGCCCTTCCGCAAGCGCCGTATCCAAAGCAGATTTCATCTCGTCCAGCGTCCTCAGTGACTGAGCGCTGCAGCCCTGCACACTTCCGGATTTGTTCGGCCTGCGCATTCATAGCCTTCGTCAAATGACAGATTTCTTCGCTTGCGGGCTCCGAAATATCGACTCTGCAAGGACGGGGCTCTCTGTTGATTTTTCGCGCATAGAGTAAAAGCCTCTCATAGCCAAACTGATGAATACAGCTATTAAAATACTCGGCTTGAGAGATTTTAAGCTGGTTACATATCAGCTGAATTGTCTGATAGTCTTTAATTGGAATACGCGTATGAATATTTTGAAACTTACCATGCTGCCTTTTTGAACTCATTTTATTTACCTCCTTAAAAATCGTTGGTTCCGTTACAATAGAACAACAGGTGACGTGTCGCTAATAACGACAGAATGAACCATTCATGTTGTACCGTTACCGGCACACATGACCGCACTTTGTGCTTGGTTCACAGAAGGGACGCATCTCTGATGCTTTATGTCCCCTCTGTACTCCCCTATACACGCATACGCATGTGTGCTATATAGCTTTTTCAAAATAACAAGTACAACGTGTACAGATGTAATTACGTGGGCTACCAGTCTTGCTTTATGGCGTACCTTCTCAAAAACAAAAAATGTACACGGTAGAAGGCCATCTATGAAGAATTGGCCATCAGACACGATTTTTGCTGTACCAGTTTTTCTTTCAAAAACAGGTACAACGTTTCCTCTATCCTCTGATGCATGAAATAAGGGATAAGACTTCTTCAACTTTGACTGGCTCATAGAAGTCAATCTCTATATCGCCGCACCTTACCGTAATTCGCGGTCGAATAGGCAACTCCGCCGGAGCCGACAAATCTTTGGGCTCCTCTGTCGAAGTGTCATTCAACGCTTCGTTGTTCAATTTAGCCAAGGCTTTCTTTGAACGGTAGTATGCATTTCTATCAAGACCATTCAGTTTAATCCATTCACTAACCGGCAGGCCGCTATTCTCACAGCTCTCCACCCGTGTCCGGTGCTAAGCAATATGCTTCTGCCTCGTTTCTGGTTTCATATAAATCTCCTCCTCATGCAAAGATCTAAACAAAAAAACCCGACAGCTGATACAGACGCAGAGATACTGCATCTATATCGACTGTCGGGCTTGTCGTCAAAAATGTCATCCCACTTCGTTGCACATCCACCCCGTCGAACGGGTGGAGTCAACCATGTAGTTTCTCGAAAATGTACCCAAAATATTCAAGATAACATTGCGTAATGCACTGTTCAGAAGAATAACATAGAAAATCGTTTTGTCAATAGGCGGTTCCATGCCTTTCTGTGCTATATGAAGCTCGGTTTTTTTGTGTTTCCGTTCCCAGTCTTGCTAAAAACCCGGTTATGATAAAATAACATTGAGAAAAAAATTTTTTTCAAGAGTTTCAGAAAAGGAACCTCTACGCCTTTACTGTCACAGGCCCCTTCAACTTCTGTACCACGAAAAAACAGAAGGAGCAAGACTCCTTCTGCATTTTTCCTCGTCATGGTCTGTAATTTTAGGACGTGCACAGGCACGGTTAATTTTTTAGAATTATTTATTCTGGTACGAATTGTGGTATGGAAATACCACATTCAATTTTTTCAAGACTGGCAAAGGATACGGCTGATTTGTTTATATCCTGCCATGGCAGACAAATAGTATTCTGATCATCTTTACTTCCTTTCGTTGTATCGATTGCACACTATTATTTTATCCTTTCCGCTTTGTCTCCACAAGCAGATGTTCCGGATCAGTTCCAATCGATCAAATACAAAGGATGCATCCTTGTTGTTTCTTTATATACAAGTATTCGTATATATTCCCTATTCGCTGCGTTGGTTGTCCATGATTCTTTTAATGTTCTTTACCCCTTCCAGACGGATCAGCTTATTCTTTCTGCCTTTTCCGGAATCTATCTGGACCAAAAGCCAGTCTTTATCCACATCGAGGATCTTCAGGAAGCCAGTCTTTCGGTTTCCGATTGTCATGATATCTATATCACGGTAATCTTCTTTCAATTCGATATGGATCGGTTCTCCAATGTAGGATCTCGCTATCGTCTGCAGCGATATGCGTTCATCATGATAGGAAGTTCCCTGCAGCCTTGCCAGCTGGGCCTCCAGCTTTTTAACTCTTTCTTTCAAGGAAGATATTTCAAGAAAGGAAAGAAAGCCGAAAAAAGCCAGTACAAAAACAAAAGCGTTCATTGATTAGTCTCCTTCCTTTATTTCTTCCACCGATAAAACAGACGATAAGGAAATCAATTTTTCTATGCTTCCCTTTGGACCGGATGTCTTCACTTTCATCCAATTACCTTTAAAGTCCAAAATCTGACATTCCTTTTTAAATAGATCTATATCCATTTCTCCATCAAAGAACTGGATCCGTATCGTTTTTCCTTTCAGATCATAAAGTAAATGGCTTACAGAAGAAACGTTTTTTGTATCCTCTTCCACCTCATCCTTTAATAAGTAATCACAGCTCACATTCAACACGTTGGCAATATCGCTGATCTTGTCAATATCCGGCATCATTGTGTTGGTTTCCCATCGTGAAACTGTTTGTCTAGTCACAGACAGCTGCCGGGCAAATTCTATTTGTGTCATCCCAAGATCTTTTCTTTTTCTTGCGATCTTATCTCCAAGTTGATCCATCGGATAAAGCTCCTTTCTTTTTTCTATCTAAATAGTAATTGACTTTGTGTCTATTATGCAAGAAACCAGCTCGTACATTATGTAACTTACTGTGTTACATTTTAAGAAAGGAAGCTCTATTTGATGATATACTTATCTCGAGGTGATTGGAAATGAACGGAAATGAAGTCATTGAAAAATTGAAACAAGGAAATCAGGCGTATATCCATGCCACCCACAGTCAAGGGGACATATCCATGGATAAGCGCATTGACACATATGAAAACGGACAGCACCCGTATGCGATCATCATTACGTGTTCGGATGCAAGGGTGATACCCGAGAGCATCTTCTCGGCGGGGATCGGTGATCTTTTTGTGATCCGGGTCGCCGGCAATGTGATCGATCATCATCAGTTGGGCAGCATCGAATATGCAGCCTCCCATTTGCACTGTCCTTTGGTTCTGGTATTGGGCCATACCTTCTGCGGAGCAGTCGATGCTGCCATTGCCCATGACCCCCAAGGATATATCAAGTACATCACGGATGAGATCAAAGAAGCTATCGGAGAGGAAACCGATGACTATAAAGCTTGTTGTTTAAATGTACAGCGTAGCATCGATAAAATAGAAAGCAGCTTTCAGATCAAGAAAGAAGAAAGCCACGGCATGTTGGTCAAAGGCGCCATCTATCATATCGAAAACGGACAAGTTGATTTTCTTTAAAAATAATGGATCCCACTGTATAGTGGGATCCATTTTCCAATTCCTTCTACTTGGACATTATCACTTTCCAATCACAAAATATCAACATTTCTTAAATATATAGTTGACAATAAATGAATGAACGTTTATTATACTATCATGGAGAGATATCATGCGAACGAAAGATGAACAAAAAGAACAACGCATTAAAGATGCTGTTGTGACATTGATTTTAGAAGAAGGGTTTGCGGGAACCTCCATTTCCAAAATTGCCAGAAAAGCCAATGTATCTCCGGCCACTGTCTATATCTATTATGAGAACAAGGATGCGATGATGCAGCAGATCTATCTGGAGTATGCCGATGATCTGTATCATACCGTGACCCGAAACATTCAGATTACCATGACTGGAGCTCAGATCATTGAACATATGATCCGCAGTTATTATCAATATGTGATTGAGAATCAAGAGATCTACTATTTTATTGAGCAATTTACCGGCTGTCCTTCGATGGTCGGACAATGCAGCGAGCATAAAGGACTTTGCCAGATCTATGCATTGACCGAAAAGATGAAGCAGCTGCACCTGATCAAGGATTACAGTGTGGAAAACATTTCCGCCATCATCCTGTATCCGGTCAAGGCCATCGCTTCCGATCACACAGCCAGTGCGACCCAAAAGGAAAAACGATTGAATGAGCTGATCCGCATCATTCAGTCAGCATTGTTATAAATGATGAAAGCAGGGATTCTCCCTGCTAATCTTTACCTCTTAAAATAAATGATTATTCATTTTAGAAAGGAATGTATTATGGAAAACAGAGAAGGATATGTATTAGGCTTATGGAATACAATGATTTTGCCCAATGTTGATGCTCGGATCCGGATCCGGGATATGGGAACATCTTTGCGAAGGCTTCTGGATAACGGACGACACGTCTTTGTAGCCCTTCCCGCCAAAAATGCCCAGCAAAGTGAATTTCACTCCTATGGTGTGACATTCGAAATGCAGTCCATCGAACACAGTGCCAAAGGCGATGTGTTAAAGATCCATACCGGACAAAGAGTCCGTATTATCCGCTTGACCGATGATTCAGATCTGCAGCTGGCTCAGTTTGAACCGGCACCGGAAACCGTTGATATGGATGAAACCATGCAGCAGCAGATGTTAGGCTATCTCAAACAGATCGTTATGGACATCAACAAGAAGATCAATATTGATCCGCAGTTCACTAACCTACTGGATTCCATTCATGATATCAATACGATGATCATGTATTTATCCCAGTATATGAATCTGACAGCCAATGACCGCTATGAATTTCTTAAAACGGATTCCCTGCGAGAGAGAAGTCTGCATTTTATGGACTCCTTGATCCGTCAGAGAGAAAGTGTTGACTGGAACATGCAGATCAATGAGCGGATCAGCAACAAAGCCAACCATTTCTATCGGGAACAAATGTTGAAAGAGCAGTTAAAAGCCATACAGGATGAATTGAATGAAGGCAAGGAAACCAAGGAGGATGATTACGCCTCCCGGATCGAAGCTGCCCATATGCCGGAGGAAATCCGCAAAGCAGCCTTGGAGGAACTCGATAAGCTAAACGCACAGCCTCAGGGAAGTCCGGAAATCTCCGTTTTACAAAACCATTTGGACTTTATGCTGGCATTGCCATGGGAAAGTGATCCGCAACAGGATATTGATTTAAAGAAAGCGGAAAAAATACTGAATGATGACCACTATGGTCTGGAAAAAGTAAAACAACGTATTCTTGAACATTTGGCTATCCTGCAGCTTCGCAAGGACAAAAAAGGATCGATCCTGTTATTAGTAGGTCCGCCGGGAACCGGTAAGACTTCATTGGGAAAGAGCATTGCCCATGCGCTGGACCGAAAATATGTCCGAATGTCTCTGGGCGGTGTCCGCGATGAATCCGAGATCCGCGGGCACAGACGAACCTATGTAGGTGCCATGCCGGGTCGTGTTCTTCAAAGCATCAAACAGGCCGGTTCCAAAAACCCGGTCATGATCTTAGATGAGGTGGATAAACTGACCAACGGTGGGTTCAGCGGTGATCCGTCCAGTGCTTTACTGGAAGTACTGGATCCGGAACAAAACGACAGCTTTACCGATCATTATCTTGATCTTCCTTATGATCTTAGCGAAGTCTTCTTTATTGCTACTGCCAACAGCTTGGAAACCATTCCCGGTCCGTTGCTGGATCGTATGGAGATCATTCAGATCAGTGGCTATACATCCGAGGAAAAAATGCATATAGCCAAAGACCATCTCATGGAAAATGTGCTGAAAGAACACGGATTATCCAAAGAACAGCTGATCGTATCGGATGAGGTACTTCAATATGTGATTGACAATTATACCGCAGAAGCTGGTGTGCGTGGTTTGAAAAAGCAATTGGCTGCCATAGCCAGGGTCGCTGCAGCACGGATCGTCGCCGGAGATAACACTCCATTCACACCGGGCATTGACGAGCTGGAAGACTTGTTAGGGCGGAAGATCACGTATCACGAACTGGCCGGAAAAAAGAATCCGATCGGTGTGGTGACCGGATTGGCATGGACCCCGGTGGGCGGTGAGATCCTGTTTATCGAGACCACGGATATGCCAGGCTCCGGTGATATCATTCTGACCGGACAGTTAGGCGATGTCATGAAGGAAAGTGCCCGAATCTCCTTTAGCTTGTTGAAATCCAGGCTTCCTCTGAACGTGATGAACTTCAAGGAAAAGGACATTCATATCCATGTTCCGTCCGGTTCCATCCCGAAGGACGGCCCTTCGGCCGGGATTGCCCTGTTTACCGCCCTGGCCTCTTTATGTACGGGCCGGCCGGTGGATCCTAAGCTGGCAATGACTGGTGAGATCACCTTACGTGGACAGGTGATGCCAATTGGCGGTTTGAAGGAAAAACTGCTGGGAGCTGCTCGTGCCGGTATCACGAAGGTTTTGATCCCCAAGGAGAATGTACAAGATCTAAAAGAAGTTCCACAGTCCATTAAGGAACAAATCGAAATCATACCGGTAGAAACGGTGGAAGAGGTACTGAAGGAAACGTTGGATATGGAATTGCCTCGTTTACGGCACAAAGTTTATCCGCAATCCTTCTCACACTCTGACAATCAATAAAGCTTTCCTCCTATGAAAAAGCAGAGGCATTGATAATGACTCTGCTTTTTTTATGCTTCCTGTACGATCCTTGATCGCAAAAAATCCATCAATTCCAGGCTTATCTGGCTTTTCTCCAGAAGGATCCCGTTATCCATGTTGAGCATTAAATAGACGCCCCGCCTTCCTTCTATCATGGTTTCTACATCTGTATACGGAACAGAGGTCATCGCATAAGGATTGCGATGTTCTAAATGATCTTCATAAAAACGGATTTCTACAGTGGTTCCTTCTTGAATATAAGGTTCCTTCTTCCATTTCATTCGGGTAGCCGCTTCATATTTGATCCAAAGCAGGATCATCAAAAGCGGTATAAATAGATAATACGAAAGCATCCAGGTCGATGTGATCGAATAGACAAACAATACGGCCATGACACAAAAAGCTGTATACATCAACGTTTCTTTCACAATTAACCGGTAAATGTTTCCTGCTAGATAAGTATATTCCCTATACAGATCGTAATTATATGTTGTATGAATGATAAATAGTGGTTCCATATCGTATTCATACCATGTTTTTTCTAATAGAAAAACTGTTCTACGTAAATATGCCTGAAATCATCTCATCTTTGTTCTTTTTGGGTCTTAGCGGGTTTCTCTTTGATAAACAGAATATCCGGCCATAAACAAAATAACAGGAATCAGAAGATAACATACTGGTGCAATCGTATACATCGTATGATACTGGCCAAAGACAGAAATCAAACGATGATCGTTTAAAGTCCAGGTGGTAATCAGCTCGGTAGGCAGCATCTGTACGATCTGAGAGAGCCATCGCCATTGGTAAGGAATGATAAAAAACTGCGTACAAAGATAAAAGGCAATCATTCCCGCCATAGCCAATATTCCGTTTCTTATAACCAGTGATAAAAACATGGCCAGGCCGGAAAACAAAAATGAAGCGGTGATCAACAAGATCCATTGGGTCTTAAAAAGCTGAAGAAACGTCATAGAATAGGATGATAACGGAATTCCCCATTGTACGATGGCATCCATTCCATGAAAACCAAAACGCAGAAAGGTCGCTGCTGTCATCAGCATACCTAACAATAAGGTACAGGCCAGTTCGAACAGAAAGCCCATGATCCATTTTGCCAGATAAGCTTCTTTTTTTCCATATTTACTTGTTCGTATAAGGGCATCGGTTCCATTCCGGTGCTCGTTAGAAAACACAACAGACAAGCAGATGGCCGCACATAACAGACTTAACAGACAGACATTCGTCATATTATTTATTAAAGACTGGACATGAAAGAAGGATGTGTAGATAAACGGCTTTTCAATCGATTCTTCCTGTTTTTCCCACCAGTCCATCTCCTTTTGGCTTAGCGCATACTCCTTCATGGTCTGCTTGATCTGCGTAGAGCGGATCTGATAGAAATCATCCGCCGTAAACGCTTTATCCATCGAAGGAACAAGGCCGGTAAGGGGATAGAGAAATCCCGCATAACTCCACGTTTCTTCCTTATCCCAATCTATATTCGCCAAATCTATAGCCTGTCTGATTTCCGTAATGGTGGCATTATCCAGCTTTGTTCCATCCATTGTCTCCATTTGCCGGCTTTGTTCGAAATAAGTTTCTTGTTTATTAAGCTGAAGTCCAGATAGTAAGGTAAGGACCACCATCACTGCCAAGGCAATCCGTGTCTGTTTTGTATGAACTATTTTATACAATTCGAAATAACATTGTATTCCCAACTGTTTCATCCTTGATCGACCTCCTCAATATAAAACTGTTCCAGATTTTGTCTGTTGGCATCCCAATCCCCGTCATACAGTAAAGTGCCATCCTTTAAAATCAAGACCCGGTTGGCAATTTGTTCCAGATCGGACACAATATGCGTGGAAAACAGAACGATCCTATCTTTCCCTAACCGGGCAATCCATTCCCGGAAACGCGCTCTTTCCATCGGATCCAGACCGGAGGTCGGCTCATCCAGGATCAGAATTTTCGGATCATTGATGAGAACCTGAGCAATCCCCAGTCTTTGTGCCATCCCTCTGGAAAAAGTATGGATCTTCTGATCGATCTGTTCGGAAAGACCGACCAGTTCCAGCAGCTCCTCCGTTTTCTTCTGTGCTTTTCTTTTTTCCAGTCCTTTCAAAGAAGCCAGATACATCATAAACTTACGAGCCGTAAACTCCGGATAGAAACCGAAATTCTGGGGTAGATACCCTAACATAGAACGATAGGTTTCTGTAAATACAGAAAACTCATCCATAAATACGTGGCCGCGATCCGGTTGCAGGATACCTGCCATCATTCGCATTAGTGTTGTTTTCCCGGCTCCATTTGCGCCCAATAAACCGTTGATGCCTGGCTTAACCGTAAAAGAAACAGAGTGGACACCTTTACCGTTCTTGTATTGTTTTGTTAAATTGGTGACTTTTACTTGCACATTAAACCTCCATCCATCGTATAGTTTTAAGATTTTCATAGCCGTTTACGACCAAGAGCCCTAATACCATCCAAGCGCCCGTTCCAACAGATATCATAACGATGCTATAGGTCCCAAAAAAGAACGTTCCGATGGATAAGATCATTGCGATGACCAGTGACAATGATTTATGTTTTCTTCCTGTTTCGGACCTTTCTATATGTAAACACAGGCTGTTAGTGAAAAGGTAAGAAATCAGTATTCGAAGCAGGATCAGCAGCCAGTCTGTTTTCATCCATGCGGAAACCATCAGACTGATAACGATCCAAAGAATACCATACACGATCCCGATCACCACCATACGGGCAAAGAACACGCTCCGCAGGGAAAAACGAGTTGCCAGTTCCAGCTCATTCATCTGGCATGCATAGGAACGATATCCTTGTGCAACCACAATGGATGCTGTCAAAGGAATCAAAGATTCAATCAATCTTTGGCTATCCATTGTATTGCTGACGATGCCTGTCATTGTGATACCCAACAGGCATAAAGCCCAGATCCATATTGATTTGTGGATATAGGGGATCTGCTGTACTAAAAAATCCATCCATCCGATCTCTCTGGGTCGAAGAGTCTCTATGAAATCCTGTTTCCCTTTTCGGGGTACTTCCACATACATAGCTTCCCGTAACTGTTGTTTCATTCTTTTATTCATCGTATCCTTCCTCCATATCCTCCTTTATCTTTTTAAACGCTTTTTGAATGATTCGATAAATCACAAACCGGGAGCACCCGTACAACTGACTGAGTGTACCGATCGGTTCTTCATTGACATACCTCAGCAATAATATTTCTCTTTCTTTCTGTGTCAGTTTGTCTAAGGCATGTTCAAACTGAATCTGTTCCATAACCTTGTTCTCATGAGAAGGTTGAACACCATCTCCTTCCTGGAAAGGATCCTCACGTCTTTGGTACCGATGTGTATCTATACAAAGATTACGGGCAATGGTATACAGAATTTTCATATTCCAGTGGGTCTTGTAGCCATATTTCTGGATAAATCGAAGAAATGTTTCCTGGGTAATATCTTCGGTTATGGAATGATCATGCACTCTGTAATACACAAACCGATAAATATGATCATATGCTGTTTCAATATCCATAGAAACCTCCCTTCATTCTGATTAACGATTTTTGAACCGATGATGTGCGCTAAAAAAAACAGGTTTATGTTTATTCACAAACCTGTCTTTGAAATTCATTGTTTATTTCTCTTTTTGCTTCTTTCGGATCGACCATAAAAGAACAAGAGAACCGGCAATCAATGCTTGATAGATCACTTTGTTTCCAGTATCGGCTGCCGTACTTGATCCTTTTTTCTTCGTCGGAGATTTCGGATTTTTTTCGTTCGGATCCTTCTTGTTCGTAATGGTAAAGCCTTTGGCTGCATCCCCGTCATAAGACACTGTATATCCTTCTACAGCCTGCTCCTCGATTGTATATTCTATGTCTTTTCCATTCTCTTTCTTTTCGAGATCCGTAAAGGTATACTGCCACTTATTATCGGCATTTAACGTGATCGAATCCACTTTTTTTCCATTGGCAAGCAGATCAACGGTAACAGAATCCGTCGGTGTACCGATCCATTTCTTAGTTACTGGTACTGATACTTTTCCCTGTTCTGTATTGGTGATCACAAAGCCGTTTTCCGCATCACCGGAAATGCCGGTCGTATAACCTTCAATCGTATTTTCCTCAACAGAATACAGGATTTCATGACCATCTTCTATATCGTATTTCGGTAAGTCGGTAAACGTATATGTCCAATCATTATCTGCAGACAAAGAAATGGTATCCACCATCGTTCCATCCGCCATCAGCTGAATATCCACAGAATCCGTCGGATTTCCTACCCATTGTTTGGTCACCGGTATATCGATCCGTTCCCGTTTATTTTCAACAGTACGGATCGCCCCTCCCTGTGAAGTCACTTCCAGATCAAAGGAGCTCTGATCTTCCATTAACAAATAACCGGCAGGTGCTTGAATTTCTTCCACATGGTACGTTCCTTGTTTCAAACGCTCCGAAGTGACCGTTCCATCTTGTCCGGTTACTAGTGTAAAGGCATTCCCCTGTTGATCGGTAATCTGGAAGACCGCACCGGCCAGAACGATAGAATGATCCTCGGCATCTACCTTGATGATCTGGATCCGACTGGACAGATTACCTTGTCCGGTACCTCCGGAGCTTTGGGACTGTACCCCGTTTTCCGTCGTCCATGTTTTTATTTCATCCGCATTCAGCGTCATCCGATTTCTCAATCGGATCGAAGATCCAGGCAGATATGTCGTCTGATACTTCAAGATCAGCTGATCCCCATCGACCTGATCCAAATTCAGTGTAAAAGATGTATGATCAGCATTGAAAGTTACCAGATCGGATACATTCACCTCTGAGACTCGTTCCACTTCCGATCCATATTCATTTAAGACAACAGTCCGTAAAATAAAGGATCCCGGTACATACTGCAGGCCTTCCATACTTCCTTCTTCTGTAAATAAAGTATCGGTCAGCACTACATTGGATAAGTTTTGTTTACTGAAATTTATCCGGGCCGTCCAGTTTACAATGGTTTCATCATTGGTGATGGAACCCCATTTTGCCAGTCCTTCTTCCGGGTTGAGCGGATTTGGCGTTCCAGTCCCATCATGCACCTCTACATTGATCGTCTGTGCGGTTGTTCCTACCTGGATCGTGATCGGATTGTTTTCGCTTAATGTGATCTTCTCCTTAATAAAAGAAGCCCTTAGATACATCGTTCCTGATACATTGTACCGATTCTCTACATAATCCGTAAATGTTACACGAACCGTGCCTCCCCCGGCAGAGCCATTAGAATCGACAACAGCTCTAGCTACCACGGATCCATCCGGCGCCAAAACATTAAAGCGTGATGCAGATACATTCGTCGGAAACTGCATAGTATCTGGTAGAGTAATGTCAAAATAATCCCCGGCATGCAGATTGTTCTCATATGCACTGGCATCCCAGGTCAGATTCAGATGATACATACGTCCTGTTCGGATCGTTGTCGGAGTGCTTCCATCCTGGTTTGTGATGGTAAAATCCGTAATTTGAATATCCGTTTTTTCACTGACATCGCCTTGGCGTGTCGATTGTTCATCCACCTTGGAAAGGATGTATGCAGAAAAGCTGTTTGCCTGCATATTTAATTGCGTTCCTTGCTGTGCAGCCGGTGCCTCAGTCATCTTTTCCAGACTTCCTTCCTGGGAAACATGATAGACTTCCAACCTTGCCTTCTGCTTTTCATCCACTGAAAATTCAGACTGCGCATTCACAAGGAAAGAAACATCCACACTATGATTCGGTTGAACTTTCGTTCCTTGTCCATCATAAAAACTAATATCAAAACCAACGGCCTGATCGGTTTCAATGCCCTGTAAAGCCATCTGTGACTGTCCGGGACCAAGTGGAATGATCGAAACGGTCGTCCCTTCCGGAAAACTGCCAACCGGTGCAGATACATTTACAGTAACCCCGTTTTGTGATGCACTTCCGGTAATCGGCGTCTGGTTCAATGCTTGTTCTTCCGGCTGATCGGTTGTTTGTTGCTCCGGTTCTGATTTCGTAATTTCATCGCTTTGCTCGTTTTCATTGGCTTTTTCCGGTATTTCTTCTGTTTCTTGCAACAGGTCCGTGTCCTGCCCCTGCTCAACCGGCTCCTGTGTTACCGGATCCTCTGTATCATTGGCTAGTACTGGTAACGAAGACACAGAGCCCTGCAGAAGTACAAAAGCGCATAAAAATCCGAGCCAGAATCGTTTTAGATTTTGTCTCATATCCTTTTTCTCATATGTATAAACATACCCTTTCTATATTTATTATTTTGTTCGATTCAACCACACAATCATACCCATTTCCATTTTAGTTACACCCAAAACCGACACACATCACCATATAAAAAGAACCTTATAAATAAGGTTCTTGTTCGGTCAATTCTAGTTCCGCCATATGTTCATAATGACGATACAAGCTTCCAAACCGATAACGGTATCGAGGATGCCAGGGTTTTTCCTTTCCACAATAATGCAGGATCGATGTATTCTGTATGACCCAGTATGCATCATATGCTCCTGCGCTTTTTAATAAGTATTGTGAGTATTTTCTGGGATCATAGTTCCATATTTCATCCGGAACCTGCTTCGTACGATTGCCATATAACGCATTAAATACGTCCTGGTCTGGTAACAACAGTTTATGACCGGTAGTATCAATAAAAGAAAACAATACATCTGCATTAAACTCTTTTCGGATCTGACGAAGATCCATCAAAAGAATACCGGTATTATAATAAACAGATGAAGTATCCAGCCGGATCTTATTGATGTTTCCCAGTAAGCTTTCTTCTCCGGTATGCGAGGCGGCCACAAAGAGATTTCCTTCCATATCTATTTCCCATAATGATTTCAGTGAATTGATGACGAGCACATCCGGATCCAGATACAGAACTTTCGTCACCGTTTTCGGAAGAATATCGGCAGCCAGCATTCGATAATACATTGCTTTGGAATAATGCTTATTGATAGGAGCTTCCTTAAATACATGTTCTTCCACCGAATAAGATGAAAAGGACATCTTTTTATGCTGACAAAAAAAACATATTTTTTCGATCGTTTCCCTTGCGATATCATCCCCGATCAAATGAATATGAAAAGGTGTATTCGGGTGTACCGTACGAACAGATTGTAAAACCGGTAATATATGAAAGGCATAATTCTGATCAGCTGTAAACAACAAATGCATCATGGCTCCAGTTCTCCCTTCTTCGTTTCCGCAAGAAGCAGCTCATTCCGAATTGACTGCATCTGCCAATCCAGCTTAGCGCTGTCCATCGCACACTTTTCCAGCTTATTTCCCAGATTGTCGATCATTTCCGAAGAAAGATTCTTTTTATACCGTAATTTATGTTCCAAAGATGCCCAGCAGTCCATCGCAATGGTTCGCATCTGGATCTCGACTTTCATCGTTGTTTTTCCGTTATCCGTAAAAATGGGTACCGTTACGACTAAATGAAGGCTTCGGTACCCGCTTTTCTTAGGCGTTTGAATATAATCTCTTTCATAAACAAGATCAATATCATCCTGTTTAAGAAGCAGCTTCTTTAACTGGTAAATATCATCAATAAAAGAACAGATGACCCGGATCCCGGCTATATCGTCGACATATTCTTCCATAGTTTCCAGCTGAACGGGCTGTTTTAGAAGGGTCAATTTGCGAATAATACTTTCGGGTGTTTTGATTCGGGTCTTGATAGATTCCACAGGCTTGTGGGAAATGCTCATATTAAGTACACGAAATCTGGTTTCCACTTCAAGAGCAGCACATTGATATTGTGTCATTTTATCTTGAAATGAATCAAAAAGAATATGGAAATGATCTAGAATATGAGATACGGCTGCATCATTGGCATCCCACGTCTCTTGATTTAAAAAGGGATGATTGTTTATCATAAAGTAATTCCTGTAATTCTGTCGTCACATGTTTTCTTTTCAGTGCACAACCTGTCTGCAAACAGCTGAGAGACATTTGAAAGTGAAGAGATGATGTCTGCAAACAGGTCCTTTGTGCGAAAAGAAATCATCTGGATCTCAACCGAAACATACCATGAATTTGTTTTTCCAACAATGCATACGATGGTCTTTTATTCATTTTGGTTGTATTCCTGGAGGATTTAGGTATCATAAAACCCACTTACGGTTCCAATTGCAGGCTTGGCTCTGTAAGTGGGTTGACGTCAGGATCCGGAGGACGGATCCCTTCTACGGTTCTTTTCAATAATGCGGTCAATGATTCTTTTGATATGATCGGCTTCGTTTCTGGCAACCCGATATACATCCGTATTGATACGGGTCGGTTTCGATGATGTATAGATACCCAGAACATGACCATCTTTTAATGTGACTTTTACTCCGACATACACTGCTTTTTCAAAAATCATGCCACTCGGCAATGGCCCGGGTGGTACAGTGGCCGAAAAAGGCTCTCCCTTTCCGTGGACCCGCTTATTCTCATTCAACACTTTGCAGGAAACAATATCGGCATATGCGTAGGCTCCTTGTGTTCCGTTAAGAATGGTCATGGTCTGATTCTTTTTATCAAATAGCACGCTGTCGAAAATTAACATTTTCTTACATACCTCTCTTTACTTTCATCATAAAGAAGATTCTTTCAAATACTACCTGAATCCGATAAAAATACACCCGAAACCAACAAAAAAGACAGGATTTCCCTGTTTTCGTGCTCATTCTGCAAATACCTGGCTGTTCGAATCATCCGGGATACGTTGATTTCTGACTGCTCTAATTCAACATTCGAACGTTTTGATTCCTTAAAAACGCTGTCCTGTTTGCCTGATGCAATGCAGTGCCGTAGAAGCCGGATCCATACATTGATATTCCCTCGCATGGGTTCGTTGACCGGATCGTTGTGGCAGCAAGCGGATCGACAGGATCTTTTTAATGAAAACGATCCATCGTTTCGCACTACCAATGTACCTTTCTGCTGAAGACAAATGAAATGCCCGCTAAATTATTCTCATAATTCAACGGGCCCTTATGTTTTAGGTTCCATCATTTATCTCCTTTTCTATTTTGTTTTTCAAATCCCTTCTCTTTCTTTTTCTTAGCTTTATTATAGAATACTATCCCAAAAAGAAAAGGAATCTGTCTTTTTTGGTTATAAATATGGAAAGATGCACCTGGCTCAGGTGCATCTCATTAATAGGAATATGGTGCCGGTTCCCCCATGGTGACAGCTTCCACATTTAACTTAGCTTTGGAAATGGTTTCTTCATCCGGAATCAGTACCGAAGCTTCATTTCCCAGTTCATAACAGAACTCCGTTGATCCGGTTCCATCCACACTGTTCCGATAGATCTGCCAGCGTTTTCCATATTGCAGTTGTTCCCTTGCCAGGGTACGAATATCTTCAATCGGCATGTTGGTCTGGAACGAATCTTTCATCGTATTCATAATATCCACATAATTTCCCAATACCGACGGACTGGCTATCTTATCGATGATGGCAGAAAGTACCCGCATCTGGTTCCGTCCCCGCTCACGATCGCCGGTGGCAAAGGAGTAACGCTCACGTACATAAGACAATGCCTGCTCTCCGTTTAACGTGATATTTCCTTTTTCAAAAGTATTGCCTCCAGCTTCGAATTCATTCGGGTTATCTACCGTGATACCCCCGAGTACATCCACCAGCCTGGTCAGGGTCGAAAAGCTGACCTTGACATTGTAGTTGATTTCAATGCCAAATACTTCTTCGAGCGTCTTTTCCGTCGTTTCGATGCCATGCAGACCAGTATGTGTCAGTTTGTCTTTTTTTCCGTTGGCACACCCCATGGAAGCATCGCAGACCATTTCCACATAATAGTCTCTTGGTACCGATGTCAAAAGAATGCTGTGTGTACTAGGGTTGACGGTCATAATCAGATTGACATCGCTCCTCGCTGTTTCGTCAATGCCGGCTCGGGAATCACTGCCGGAAATCAATACATTGAAAGGCTCATTGGAAATATCCACGCTGGTTGCCGTATTGGCTGATTCCACATAGTATTCATAATCATAGATTGAATGAATTGAATCCAGGATATCTGCCTGGTCTTCAAAATCCTCAATAATTGTCAATAATGACTGATCGATCATCATCAGATCCACAGCCTGTCCACGGAAGTTATGAACCATTTCAATGGTGGAATCATATTCCTTCACTTCAAATTGGACTCCTTTGTTCTTTAAGTTTTCCAATGCTTCATTAACATACGTACGCGCATTGGTTTTAGAAACAGCGATAGATAATCCATCAATATCCTTTTGTCCTTTATACCCGGTTGTATTTAGCGCATATACGCTGACCGTTCGTTTCTCCATATTATGATGGTCAGTGATCGCATCTAAAAAGCCGTTGGCAGTATGGAGATAATATGAGCCACCGAATCCAATGATGGTCAATCCCACACAAAGTATGGAGGCAATGATCTTTTCCCTTTTCTTTCTTTTAAAGATCAGCACAAAGGAAATGCCCCATAAGATCAATAAGATCAATACCAACGGAATGAATAATCCATCAGGCAGGATCCGAAAGCGGAAACATTCCGCAATCAGTCGTATTACCGCAGCAGCGGCCAGTATCTCTAAATAAAGAGTTGGTTTTTTCAGCAGTTTCTTCAGTTTCATCATGTATCTTTCCTCAATCGATTTCATTGTACTCATTCTTTGAAACAGAATCAAAAAAAACACGTAAATTTACGTGTCACTATTCTGTATACTCTTCTACACTTTCACTGGACTGATACATGGAATCCACATCATATTCATAGTATTCCCCACTGTCGGGGTGGTAATCGTAGTAGATTCCGGTATCCGGATCTTTATACAATCCCAGACTTTCATCGTATTCATACGAAGAAGAAGCCGGGCCGGACCCTGTATATGGTTCGATACTATACGAGGGATACGCCTCTGTTTCGCTGGACACACGCAAGGTGTTTTTGATCACAACAGTAAACGTTTTGGTTTTTTTATTGCCATATCGATCCTGCGCAACAGCTCTGGCTTCATATTCCCCCGGGATCTTGAATTTCACCTCATCGGTTTCAAAGCTTATTGTATGATCAGAAAGATCCCGTATTTTAAAATCCTTATTAAAATCATAGGCTGTATCATCCTGGTCGATCTCCACCCTCTTCTTACTTTTGGTAAACTGTGGGGCTTCTGTATCTTTTACTTCCACCTTAACTTCTCTTTCATGTTTTTTATCGGCTATTTCAAAGGATATTTTTACCTTGTATTTCCCTACGGCCGGATACTTTTTATCTTTTTCGTTTTTAACAGAGGACAGATCCACCTTTACAGTATCCAAGATCTCCTGTTCGGTCGTATCCAGCACATCTTGTTTGTCTAAACGCATCGGTTGTCCGTATTCAATGATGAACGTATCCTTCTTCAGTTCCGGAATGGTAATCTTTTCTTCCGGTTTGGATGGCTGTGTACAACCGATCATACAAAGCAGGATCATCCCTGTTCGCATTGTCTTTTTCATCGTATCTTTTACCCCGTTTCTATTATATAAAGAAACCTCTTGCCTCTTTGTCCCCTAAATGGTTTATTTCCAATATAGCTTGACGATTTGTGAAAAATACGATATATTTGACAACGTTAATATGAAACGAGATTATTATTTCGATAACCTGAAAGCCGTTCTGATATTTCTGGTTATTCTGGGACATTTCCTATTACCAATCGAAACGGGTCCTTTATGTATTCTGAAACGATGGATCTACAGTTTCCATATGCCGTTGTTCATCTTTGTATCTGGTTATTTTTCCAAAGGTGTGTACAGAAGAGGACATTTCCGATGGGATAAGATCCGCCTCTTTATCGGTTTGTATATTCTCTTTGTGACCGGGATCCAACTTAACTATATGTTTCTGGATGGCAACGCATTTGATATTTCTGCTTATTGGGACCAAAGTGGAGCCCCCTGGTATTTATTATGCCTGATCTACTGGTATCTTCTGATTCCTCTGGTCAATCGTATCGGCATTAAAAAAGGCATGATTCTATCTGTCTTTCTATCTCTGGCCGCCGGTTATACCGGATGGATCGGTGATACACTATGCATTTCCCGAGCCATTGTCTTCTGGCCTTATTTCCTGTTTGGTTATCATTGTAAAAAAGAGCATATTGCTTTTTTATGTCGCAAAGATGTACGGCTGGTCCACTTAGTTCTGTTTATTATCAGTACGTTTCTGCTATTCCATATGGCCGGTGATTTCCGTCACGAACTTCGTTTGATCTATGGAAATGTTTCTTATTATATTTTAGGAAATGATTATCAGGAAGGAGCCCTGATCCGACTGATCCTGATGATGAATGCCGTCATTCTTTCAGCCGGTATCATGTCCTTGATCCCGCAAAGAAAGCTGCCGATTTCTTCTATTGGAGAAAACACATTACCGGTATATATCCTGCACCGGATCATTCGGGATGTCCTCAGCCTGACAGGCATGTACGCCTATCTGCCGGCTTCTTCGCTTGGCATCCTTCTGGTTTTTCTTGTAGCAGCCCTGGCTTTGACTTATCTTTTATCAAGAAAACCCGTTGACCGGTTGTTTCATACTGTATTAAAAGCGTTTTATCTGATTTCCTGACAAGAACGAGAATTCGTTCTTTTTTTAAAGGAATCATTGACTTTATTAAAAAGTTCATATAAAGTTCACAATGTACGACAAGGATGGTGAGTATTATGGGTCTGTATTCCTTTACCACAGATATTAACAGAGAAGACTATGACAATTTCGTCAAACATCATGAGTATTGCAATCTTCTGCAAAGCTATTCCTGGGCTTCTGTCAAGTCCAACTGGGATCATATACATACAGCGGTCTATGATGTCCATCATGATATCGTAGCTGCCGGGCTGGTTTTGATCAAAAAACTTCCGATGGGTCTGACCATGTTCTATTTACCAAGAGGACCGATCATGGATTATACGAATCAGGACCTGCTGGCATTTTATTTTACAGAGCTTAAGAAAATTGCTAAGAAAAAGCATTGCCTGTTCATCAAGTTTGATCCGGCAATCCATGTCAATGATTATACAACCAAAGACTATAATGAAAACCGGTATGCGTCGTGTGCTATGTACCTGGACTCCTTCCAAAAGGTCGGAGCGATCCACCATGGTTTCACCATGAACATCGCTGATACCGTGCAGGCGCGTTTTCAGGCCAATGTTTACAATAAAGAAGACTGGGAAACCGGTCTGCCGAAGCACACAAAGCGTCTGATCAAAGATGCAAACCGACGCAATGTGGAAATCATTACCGGACATGCAGAGCTGGTCGATGAGTTCAGCCGCCTGGTCAATCTGACCGAAGAGCGTAAGCAGGTTCATCTACGTGATAAAGAATACTTCAACTTGTTGATGGATACTTATCAGGATGATGCCGTAATTCTGCTTGCGATGTGTAATGTGTATGAACTGGCTGAAAATGCAAAAATGCGGGAAAAGGATTGTCTGGAACAATTAGAACAGCTGCCGGAACATGCGAAGAAGAAAAAGCGCCGTTTGGAAGACCAGTTAAATTCTTGCCGAAAAGATCTGGTAGAATTCAATGAAGTTCTGGATGAAATCGGTCATGAGGATAAACAGCTGGCCATTGCCGGGATCCTGAGCATACAGTATGGCAATACATGCGAAATGTTGTATGCAGGAATGGATGAGCGTTTTAAGAAGTTCATGCCACAATATAAGGAATATGTGGAAAACTTCCGCTGGGCCTTTGATCGAGGATGCATATGGGCCAATATGGGCGGCGTTGAAGGAGATCTGAAAGATGGATTGACCAAGTTCAAGGATAACTTCAATCCAATGATCAATGAACTGATTGGGGAATTTGATATTCCGGTCAATAAACTGCTTTATAATGCCAGTCAGAAAGCCTACAATTTCTTGCGAAACCGAAATAAATAACACCGTGTCCTACGCACGGTGTTTTTTTATGAGACAGCCTGCCAAAAAGACAAGAAGCCATGTCACCAAAAAAGATGGCCAATGGAAATGGATACGATAAAAAATTCCCGCATTTCCTATAGCGGGTTCCATGGGAAAAATCTGTTCCATTTCGATTCCCAGTCCATAGGTACCGATCCATTCTCCTCCTATGATCCTCATTCCTATCATGCGATGAAACCAGAAAGCAGATAAACCATTCAGACAGAATAAGGCCAAAGATACCAAGGTGGCATAAAACACATATTTTTTTCATGATTTCTCCATTTGAGCCAAGCTCCACTTCAATAATAAAACCGCAAAAATGACACAAAGGCACTCTTCTACCGGCTGGGCATGGATCAATCCTTTATAACCCCACAGCTTGTTAAATAAGAGCAAGAAGGGAATATACAATAATAATTGCCGGACAATGGTGATCGTAAAGGCGTACATGGGTTTTCCGATGGCATTGTACACATTGCGGACGATCGATGTGGTCCCGACAAAAGGAAGGATCAGCATCGCCGCGCGCAGCGTTTGTGTACCGATTTTAATGACTTGTTCATTGGCACTGAAAAGAGCAATCAACCAAGGAGCAAAAAATGCATAAAGCAGCATGATCACCAGCTCGATCATCGTCGTGATCACGATACCGGAGCGGATCAGTGCCCGCATACGCCGGTAGTTTTCCGCCCCGTAATTATATCCCATCAAAGGCTGACAGCCGGCGGCCATTCCCTGATAGATGTAGTTTCCAAAGCTCATGATCTTACTGGAGATGCCCATGGCAGCCACGGTCAATCCGCCATATAAGGCAGCCAGATTGTTCAATACCAGGATGGAGGCGGTACTTAAAAATTGCTCCAGTGTATGGGGGATCCCCACCAGCATGATCTCCTTGAAAATAGACAGATCAAAACCAATATACTGTTTCTTTGGGTGCAGTAGAGAACGACCGGAGCCGTAGACCCACAAAAAAAACAGAACGCTTAAGATGTTTCCCAATACCGTCGCAATAGCAGCCCCGCGAATTTCCAGACCAAAGGTAAAGATAAAAAGAGGATCTAGCAGAATATTGGCCACTGTTCCCAAAATCATCCCGATGGTCGCATACATGACAGAACCTTCACTGCGCAACAATTGTCCAAAGGCATAATTCCCCATGGTAAAGAAGGAGCCTGCCAGCAATATGGAAGTATATTGACTGGTATATGTAAATGTATCGGCTTTAGCACCCAATAGGGTCACCAGCGGTTTCAGCAGGATCAAACCGGGAATTGTGAACAAAAGACTGCCGAAAAGGATCATCTCAAATCCATGCATCAATGTTTTGTTGGCTTTTACCGGATCATCGGCTCCCATACAACGAGCAATATAGGAAGCACCGCCATTGCCGACAATACCGGACAGGGCTATCATCACCATCAATACCGGATATGATAAATTCGAAGCGGCCAGTTGATAATCATCGTGTAACAAACCAATAAAAAATGTGTCCACCAGATTATAAGCCACCATAAACAACATACCAAAGGCAATCGGAACACCCATTTTTACCACAGCTAAAGAGGGCTTTTCCTGAGCCATCACATAAATTCTCTGATCATCCTTCTTAATTTCCTTCAAAGTGATTCCTTCTTTCTTGATTTCAACTAAACCATTCATAAAAATTCTTTAAAAAAAGCGCATTGCTCTTCATTACAGCTTGCTGCTTCTTTCGTTTTCATATTTAAGTGGAACACATGCCCTAATGTTTTCTGCGGGGGATCAAAATAACGATATCGATAGTCTACACCCTTTTCCTCGAATGTATCGATCAGCCAAAGTGATTGCTCTTTTAAAAAATCACCATTACATGTCATCACAAATACCGGTGGATACGCTTCGGTAATATGGGGCAGACATTGGATCCGATCCATTCCTTTTCCTTCGGGCAATATCTCTTTGATAAGCGATCCCATAGGATCATCCTGCTTTAGCCTGTAAGCGCCGCAATTGAATGCGACTGCCTGCAGCTGAAACCCCTTTGGTGGCCGGAAGCTGTACTCGGCTGCATATGACGGATTGGTTAAAACAGAGGTGTATAGTGAGAGGATGTGTGCCCCGGCACTGTCGCCTACCGCAAAGATATGACCAAGATCCAATCCATATTCCCGAGCGTGCTCCATGATCCACGTGCATACTGTATTCGTATCCTCCAGACTGGCGGGAAAACGATATTCCGGAGCCAGTCGATACGAATAATTGACAACCGCAAATCCTTGGCGAGCCAAAGACATACAATAGAAGCGATACAGATCTTTATCGCCGTAGACCCAGCCGCCTCCATGAACACTGAGGATGACCGGACATATGCCGGTGCTGTCTTTTGGCCGGTATACATCCAGCAGTCCCCATACCGGATGAGAAGCATAACGTATATTTTTATATTTTATGACATCTTCGGGTTCTATGACTCCGGTATCCCGGCGGGCATCCGACTGAGCAAATTGTTGACGTATCTGCTGATACATTTTTAGTCCTCCGTAAAAGTAAGATCCATGGTTTTTCCATTGGTTCCCAGCTGTACATTTTCAAATACCGCACGTAAACGAGGCAAGGATGCCTGTGGATCGGTATAGGATGGTGAATAATGTGTCAGCCATACCATGCGGACATCCGCTTGTCTGGCCATCCAGACCGTTTCCATCGCCGTGCTGTGACAACGTTCGACTGCCATAGAAGTATCGTCTTCATACATACCCTCTCCGATCAACAGGTCCACTTCTTTGATTCGTTCTTTTAAACGCTGTGTAGGGCGGGTATCGGTCGCATAGACAAGGGACAATCCCTTTCTATACGGACCGGTTACATCCTCCGGATACCAGGTTACATTCTGATCATGGATGATCTCTCCATCTTGAAGCCGGCTCCAGTATATTATCGGAATCTTTAGGGCCTCGGCCATCTCTTTGTCAAACCTTGGCTTTCTATTCAGATCGAAGCGATATCCGAAGCATGGTACGTTATGTTCAAGCTCCACCGCTGTAATCGTCAGCTGTTCCATCTGCCAGGCAACGCTCCAGTCATACACTTCTACATAGCGAAGCGGAAAAGTGATCATCGAATACCGGCAGAGCGTCTCTACGACCTGACGGACTCCTTTTGGACCAGTGATGACCAAAGGGTCTTGTCTTTGATTCATGGACATGCTCATCAATAAGCCCGGCAAGCCAAGAATATGATCTCCATGAAAGTGGGTCAAGCAGATACAATCGATCGCATAGAGGGAAAGACCGGCCTTCGCTATGGCCATCTGGGTACCTTCTCCACAGTCGATCAGGATGGTATGTCCTTGATACTGTATATAGAGAGCTGTTAAAAAACGATCTTTGGTCGGCATGACCCCACCACAACCTAATAATGTCACCTTTAACATCGGTCTCTCCTTCCTTGTTCAATGAGAAAAGCCCTGCGACCGGCAAGGCTTTTTCCGCTTATTCTTTATCCTCTTTTTTCTGATCGGAATCATCCGATACAGCCGCGTTCGCTAAATAACAAGCACTGACAACGATCCCAAAAGCCAGAAAGTAGAGCATTCGTTTAAACTGCATAAGCATCGTCTCCTGTTTTTTACTATTTTACACTATAAAAGCCTTGTGTTTCCACAAAGCTTCTCTCATTCATAGCGGGCTTGTACAAATTCCATTCCTTTTTCCACAAATCCATGCCCGAATTGATCCATGACTTGTTGCGCATAGCGACAAGAAGGATCTGTCAGCTTTTTGATCTGTTGATCAAGAACATCGTCGACATCGATATCCAGCTTTCCATAAAACTCTTTCATATCGTTTAAAAGGGCCAGGGAAGCTTTACGGACACTGCAGACCGTTCCATCCACTTGCATCAAGGATGCAGTATCGATATCAAAATGAGCCGCATTTTTAAAATTGCGCATCGCATGGATCTGTTGCCCAGCATTCATATCGATGGGTTCGATGCAGGCATCATAGATCAAAAGCAGTTGGATAAACCGCAGATCCTGCCGTTGAATACCGGCATACGCATACGGATTCAGATCCACATTACGCACTTCAATATGATCCACTCCTTTTTCCAGCAGTACATTCAGATCGTTGACTCCTTGCGACTTGATACGGATCGGATAATACAGTTCGCTCTGCGCAGAAATCCATCCATCGTCAATGTACTTGCGGATGCTTTCGACATAATCCGGTAAAGTCTCATAATTCAATACCGGAACAAAATGATTCCAGTACCCCATTTCGCTGCAGCGAACGGAGGACATGCCTGAAAAATCCGTTTGTCCCTGCATGCCCTGTCGCAAAAAAGAGCCATCCAAAACAGGCGAAGCTGCCAGTAATACCGTTACGATCCAACCGTTGTTGATCAGATTTCTGGTCAGAGACAAATACAGCTGATTCCGGTACTTCATAAAATCCGTTTCCTCTGCACAGGCAAAATCTGCCCGCAGCAAATCTTCCGACAGCGAATAATTCACATGGATCCCACTGAAGGTCATCTTGTACTTGCCATACACCTTAGCCAAGTAATTCCGATATTCTGTTTTATTGTTCAAGGAAGCCGGAAACCGGGCCACAGGAATATCGTGCTCCCCTTCGATAAAAGGAGGATTGGAAAAGGGCCACAAATATTCCCTGTCCGGCAATGCCGCCAAGGTTTTATTGACACGTTTCTGGTGACGTTCCAGCTCCTGCAGTGCCGCATCGATGCCGGAGAATACACCGGTATTGATTTCTACCTGATTTTCACAGAAATCACGAACAATATTTTCATCATTGGTAAAAGGATGCCTCCTATGGGAAAAGTGACCCTCTTCGTTGACACGCAGACTTTCCTTTTCCAAGCCGACATTTCCTTCCATCAGTCTTTTTCGTACACTTGGTTCATTAAAATGAAGCATAAAACTCTCCTTATAACTCCGCATATTCCCGGATCACCTCGTTGAGATGCCGGCCCTTGGCAAGATATTCTTTCATATCCTTGGCAGCCGAAGACAGACGCAGCGCACGATCAAAGACCGGACCCAGATATTTTTCTTCTCCATATCCTCTTTTCCGTAAACCCTCTTCGGATAACCGGACGATATCCAGGATCTGTTCTATCAGAGCGTTCCGATCGATCAGATCCGGAATGTACCCCACATTAAACATCTTTCTTAACTCCTGAGCGCTGAATCCATGATGATACAAGATGGTATCTTCATGAAATAACCTCTCCAACGCATACAGATTTTCAGCCAGCCCCAGCTGCAGGGCAATTCCGCCAAAGGTTTCCTTCAAGGGCTGTGTGCATAAACTGCGATATTCAATGGTTCCCCGGGCGGTAAGATCAAGAAACTTATACGTCCGCAAATAGTTCAGATCCTCCCATTGTGGCTCTATGAGAACAGGAACATAATGACCATCTTGGTAGAATTCTGCTTCAATTCTCTTTTTCGCGAAGTATTCGGCAATCGGGATCGGATGAAAGAACACATATTTTCCATCTCTTTCTGTACAGAAAATACTCGTATACGCAATATAGCCGATCATTTCCTCGATGCTTTTAGGCACTGTATCGTACATACCGACATTACGAGGATTGATTCCATGGGTACTGAATTCCCATAACATATCTCTGGCACAGAGATAATCCGGCTCCTGCTGCATCACAGAATTCGAAAACAACAAGGATTTTACCGGTTCCAACAAAGAAAATACCTTCAAAGTACGGATCAGCTGATCCTGCTGCACATCCAGCTGCATCTGAGTCGAACTGGTAAAAGTTCCAAACGCCGGGTATGGATGAAAGCCTCCTTCTTTTTTCCACAAGGTGCTCTTTTTTAAATACCCTTCCAACATCTGGTAGCGCTTGTTTGGAATATACTGTTTCGAGCATTGATTATAATATGGTTGTACCCCCATCCCGGTAATGATATGCCCGGTTATAGATAATTCCTTATTCCAATACGCCAGATATTGATGAAATCTGTAATCAACATCCTGCAGACGCCTTTCTTTTCCAAAGGAGATTTCAAAGTTCTGAAAGGAACAATCAAAGGAAAAAATGTCCCCTGTTTCTTTATGGACCGCTTCATGGCATCGATGATGAAAATCATATTTTACCGGTTCAAATCCAAAATGACGAATGGCTTTTAAAAAAACCTTTTGACAGACAGTATGATCGGTTGCCTTCCCTTGCAGATTGACGATGGGCAATTCGACTTCGACACCGATACACATTTCTCTTTTCTTTTCTGTCGGTTCTATGTATTTATGATGGATCATGGTACGGATCTGTTCGTTCATAAAACCCTCCTACAAACCGGCATACGCCAGATACAAAGCCTGAATACTTTTGTCATCCGGTATATACGCATAGTCATGAGCCAACCCCTGGTATACTTTTTGGCCTTGTCTATACACAGACAATGTATTGATCTCTAAGGGCTTCCATCCTTCGGCAGTCAAAGGAGTTGTCGCAAACAGGATGCCATCCTCTGTCTGCCTTGCGTATAGCGAAGCCTTATAATTGGTATGTACATACATGAATTGTCCATCATATATAATCAGATTCAGCTTATTCTTAAAGGACAGTTCTTTGACGATCCGGTCGACAATCGCAAACCGCTCTCTATCTGTTAGTGGTCGCTCTTTTCTTCGGATTGCATCATTCATCTGATCCAGAAGATAAAGAAATACTCGTTCACTGTCTGTGGAGCCTGTTTGGGTAAATAAATAGGGATGAAGCACATCACTTTCAAAAATGGTTCCATTGTGGATCAACACCCAGAAGCGCCCGCTGCTATCACAGCCACTGAATGGATGGGTGTTTTCATATTCATCGGTCCCGATTGTAGCCAGCCGGATATGGGCCAGAGCATTCTTTGCCCGGATCGGTGATTGCAGCCGTGATTGCAGTGTATCGCTTTTAAAAGCAGATACAGCTTCCTTATGCATCTCATATGGTTTTCTATCCATAAGCGTAAGGCCCCATCCATCCGGATGATGTACAGAATGTGAAAAAAAGGTTTTCAATTCCGCATTTAAGACTCTGCTCGTTTTTCCTGTATACCCAAAAAGTTCACACATATTCTCACCTG
>DGUK01000028.1 GCA_002394635.1 Faecalitalea sp. UBA4312 | reverse complement strand
AGCATTCGCATCATATCTTCGGAATCCACCAGATTCTTACAACAGCCTAAGGATACAAATCCGACTTTCATGACTCGTCCTTCTTTCTACGATAGATCATTCGTCCCTCCAGCGCAAAAACACGAGGGCCAAACTTACCTGGCTCCGTTGCATCAATGCTTTGTTTCATCATATATAAGCGGGCATCCAAGTCATCAATGGTTGATAATACTTCCGCCTCGGGAATCATCGGTGATACCGGTGACCCAAATTCCTGCTTTCCATGATGGCTGAGGATCATATGTTTCAATAGCAGGATCTCCTCTTCATTCTCCACATGATAACGTCTGGCAGCTTCATCCAGTGTACAATGCATCATGCTGATATGCCCTAGCAAATTGCCTTGCGCTGTATATTCCGGCAGGACCGGATCTGATAATTCCTCGATCTTTCCAATATCATGCAGCAATGCACCACAAATCAATAGGTCGCGATCCAAATAAGGATACAGCTCACAGACTTTAACAGCCAGACGAGCCATAGACAAGGAATGATAAGCTAGTCCCCCGATAAAGTTATGATGATTTCGGGTGGCCGCCGGATACTGATAAAACGCTTTGTCATGTTCCTCCAGAATCGTTGAAGTCACACTGAAAAGAGTGGCATTCTCGAGTGAATCCAGCAATGCTCCTATTTCTTCTTTCATCTGCGCTTTGGTCATAGGAGCACTGCGTACATAATCCGTCATCTCTTCTTCTTCACACTCTACCATTTTTTGTATCCGAAACTGTAAAGCGTTTCGATATAGGATCACATCGCCTGTTGCTTCAACGACCATGCCAACATGGTACTTTTCTGCCTGTTCTTCTGTCAGATTCCAGAATTTGGAATCCAGAATTCCTGTAGAATCCTCCAAAATCAATGATAAATAGGGTGTTCCTTTGTTGGTCTTTCCTTTATCACATTTGGAAATCAGACATTTGACCGTCACCTTTCCCGGTTCCTGTATATCTTTAATCATAAAAATTTCCATCCTCTAGCGCCTGGCTGATCTGTAGTTGCGAAAATCCTTTTCGCATACAATACAATCGAATCTTATCAATTTTCTTTCTCTTATCCATTTCTGAAGCATACAAACGCTCTGCTTTTTTCACAGCCATCATCAATGCCTCTTCATCATTCTGTTCAATTTCCACCGATTCACTGACCTTACGGGCAATTTCCACTGAATACCCCTTACGAATCAGTTTATTCAAAATTGTTTTACGCATCAACTTTGATGACTGCATCCGGATCGAATGAGCATACATCTGTGCACTCTTTAACGCATTGGTTTCCTCTTTGCCCTCGGATAACTGTTCCAAAGCTTCTTCAATGAATTCAAGTGGAACGCCAGCTTTTTGGAGCTTCTTTTTGATCTGCAGTTTATTCTGTCCATACGAATGCCATACATCTGCTTTTTCAAGCGCATATTCATGGTCATCGATCAATCCGCTATCTTCGAGAATATCCACAACAGCCATTGATTCTGCATCCTCCAGATTCAGCTTGTTGACACCATAATCATAGATTTCACGAGCTGTATAATCATTCATGGAAACCCTTGCCTTACATTTGATCAGTGCCTCGTAAAAGTTTTGAAGTAATAGATAATCACGGATCAAATATTGATCCAGCATCGTGTTAATTCCCAGCTTCATGTCAAAATAATCATTATCCGGGATTTTTATCTTCAGATTATCTTCTTCAGCACTGCATGATAAAACCAATTGAACAAAACCATAGTTCAACGGTGTAATTTTTTCTATTGTATACGCGCTGTGATAATCATCGATTGCCTGATCATAGACCGCGAGCACTTTTCGACCAAATAACTCAGTACCATACGCTTTGGTCTTGGAAACACAAAATGGCTTCATTCTCTGCCTGTCTTGTTCTGGTTTTTTGAAATACTGTTTCAGCTTTTCAGCCAATTCAGCTGCATCGTCAAAGTAATAGCCCGATTTATCTTCTTCTACCAAGTCATCCAGCACTTCATCTCTTCGTCCGAATACCGGCAATCCGGTAGCCAATGCTTCCAGATACGTCATCCCTTGTGTTTCCGATACAGAAGCAGATACAAAACAGTCAAAGGCTGCATAATAATAAGGAATTTCTTCTTTGGGAATCTTCCCCAGGAAGTGTACACGATTTCCTATATGCAGAGAATCAACCAGATTATGATAAAATTTTTCATCCGTGCCTCCACCGACGACCACAAGGTGGATAGATGGTTCAGATTCCAACAGCTTAATTGCCTCGATTGGCATTTCGATACATTTTTCCTTGGCAATACGTCCTACAAAGACAACAATATTTGCATCTTCCGGAAGAGAAAGATCATTCCGGATGCTCTGGATCTTCTTCATATCCAGGTTAGTGACTTCAAAATCAGAAAAATCAATTCCCGTAGGCACGACATAGATTGGAGTATGGACACCATATGACTGCAAAGCTTTCTTGGTTTTGTTGCTGGGAACGATTACCGCCTGCGGTCCGTTTCCTGCTTCTCTGGACAAAAACCGGATTACTTTTTTTGTATATTTATCAATCTTCTCAAAATTACCCGGATTGACATAATGCGTATAATCCTCATACATCGTATGATAAGTATAAACAACCGGAATATGCAGTTTTTTAGCAATGGAGCGCGCAAAAAAACCAACTCCCAATTCTGTATGCACATGAATTACATCCAGGTTCATCCTTTCTACATAATCCTCACCGGCAAACTGAATAGGACTTGATATTTTGTATCCATACATCTTTTTAATTTCAATTCCTGGTAATCGCAATATTCTTTGTTCTTCATCATATTCGATATGGGTTCCCTTGTGATTTGAAATCACAAAAACAGTATGTCCCATTTTTTCTAAGGATGTCTTTAACGTCGCAATGCTCGAGACAACACCGTTAATATCCGGTAAATATGCATCTGAAAACATTCCAATTCTCATTACAGGTCCTCCTCATAGATATCAATGCTGTTCTTTCGGTCATAATAATTTCGTAAGATCGCAAATAAAATACCCCCGACCAAAACAATTAAATGATACGTCGAAAAACGCCACAACACCATCACGGCGCCTGTCAACGGATACATCAAACGATCAAACAATAACATAAATACAACTTCTGTGCCTCCGCTGGCTCCGGGAATCGGAATAAAACTGTTCGCCATCAGCACAAAGCTGGATAGAGCCATAACATCCAGTAGCATACTGTTATCGATGTTGATATGCAATGACCTGGCAATCGCAAACGGCAAGGAATACAACAAAGCCAAACGGACTGTGTTGATCAGGACACAAATGGCAATCCGCTTTTTATCCTTGGACAAAGCCCTTGCTTCGGAAGTAAATGAAGCCATTTGCAATGTCCACGATTCCACCATCTTATCGCCATTCTTAATAAATTTCAATTTGCTGATCCAGTTTGCCAATGCATTGGTCAGCTTGACATAGACCTTCGGAAACAAGGCAACTGTATATAGCACGCTGATTACAACAGCGTTGATAATATATCCCAGTAAAATAATTTTGAACCAGGCGGATTGGGCACTGTAATACCCATATTTTAACAAAAAAAGAATCGTGACGATAATCATCATAGTTGTCTGGTAAATAATAAAATCCGCCCACAGCAAGCTAACAGAATCACTAACGCGGATTCCCTGTTTTTTCATTATATACGCTTGCCCAAACTGTCCTCCAGTACTGCTTGGTGTGACTCCAGCAAAAAAAGAACCTACAAAAGCAACGATAATTCCTTTTATAGGCGTATAGTCTGGAAGATACTTTTTCCCAAAAACATAATACACCAAGCCCCATACTGCTGTATACAGAGCACCCCATACACAGATCAGCAAAAAGAATGCCGGATTCATTTTTTGAATAGACGATAACACAATCTGATAATTGTCCTTTAGGGCAAACCATAAAGCCCCTAACGTCAAAACAAGAATCAGAAGGATATTCCATATATATTTTTGTTTTTTCATGATGATCTATCTACTATTATTTATCCTGTTTTTCATTGTATGCATCCAAATAAAACTTCTTCCACATCTCCAGGACGTTTTCCTTTGAATAAAAATCACTGATTGCTTTTGAATGTTCCTGCATCGTTTGATACAGCGCCGGATTGTTTTTCAGATCATTTAATACCTTGGCAAAATCCAGATTGTCGTCTGCTTTTAAATAATGATCAAATAAAATTTCTTCATACAGATCTAAATCTCTCAATACCAATGGAACATTGGCATTGACAGCCTCCAATATGGTCATAGGAAACAATTCATTATAACTAGGCATAAACAAAACATCAGCCATGTTATACATATCCACCATTTCCTCTCTAGGTATAATGCCGAGAAAATGGACATTATCCGGTGATTCAATATCTATATTCTTTAATTCATCATATCCATCTGTAATCATTCCAAAGGAAAAACCACCAGCCCATACAAACTTAAACTCCGGAAGCAAACGGGCAACGTCCACAAAGTCCAATACACCTTTTCTTGTCTGCACTTGTCCGGCATCAAAGACGATAAAATCCGATTCCTTAAAACCATATTTCTTTCGGATCTTTAGTTTTTCTTCTTTATTTTTTAGATAAAATTTATCTTTGGAAACATAATTGGGTATGTAATATATTTTTGAGCGGTCAATCCCAAGCTTTACCAAGTCCGGTATAAAGCATGGGTTTACCACGACAAGACGATCTGCCGCTTTATAAAACTGGACAACATACTGGCTAAACGCCTTCATCAAAGGAAGAGGCAGTGTCACGCTTCCATCCAATGTATCCGGTAAAAAGTGACAATAAGCAATATTTACTGCTTTGCGATTTTGCATCTTCAACAAAAATTGTGGATCCACCGTATGAAAATGCTGGATATCCGTCTTCTTTGTCCAGTTGTTAATATGTACATCAAATAAATCTTTAGCTCCTTCACGTATTAAGTTTACTTGTTCCTGATAAGCACTTCCTACTCCCTGGCCGGCTACTTTGTCGGCACTGGAGAACATATTGATCGATATTTTCTTAGAATTCATTCTTACACCTTCAGTCACATTATATCAATTCCTTTATTTTATGTCTAATTTATGCCGATAAGACTGTTTACTTTCACTGAAATAAAAAAAACCGGCAATAGCCAGTTACTTGTTCTCATTATATTTATCAATCTTTTTCAACAAGCTTTGTTTGGCATTGTTGAAAGAAATCAAGGACAATATCAATAATCCTCCGGAAAGCAATGAGCCAATCAAACCAATCCATTTAAAGACTGTTCGTGCTGTATCCGATACATTAGGCAAGATTGGATCATTTTTGATAAACCATCCCCATACAAATAAGAGCGCAAAGATCAAAAAGATGAAAAGCTCTCTGTGTATTACTCTTTTTACTCGCCGGATCATGGCATTTTCTTCCTGGATTGCCATTGCCAGCTTTTCTCTGTCTACATTTGGTTTGATCATACTATCACCTCTCTAAAAAAGGAAAGCGAAGGCTGGGCCTTCGCTTCACATACGTTATGACTATCCTAATAATCCAAGAACAGATCCAACGAAACCGATCACAACGTACAGTAACAATACCTTAACTGGTGACATATTCTTCTTAGCCATTAAGAACCAAGCTAATAATACGAATATGCAAGTCAGTAATTTAGGGAATGCACCATCTAATTTGTCGATCAACAATACGTCAGCACCTGTAGAGTCTTTAGCGATTACCAATGGAGATCCAACGCTTACCCAGGAAGCAGCCATGGCACCAACGATAACCTGACCCATAACGATTACAGATTCACGGAATGCTGTAGCCTGCTCACCAACTAATAAGTCAACGGCAGTACCACCTAATTCATAACCCTTCTTATAGATGAATCTTTCGAATAAGATTTCTGTAACGTTCCATACGATGATATAGAACAGAGGTCCTAATGCAGATCCGCCTTCAGCGAAACCTAAAGCGATACCTAATAAGATAGGAATGTAAGTACCAACGATCAAAGAGTCACCGATACCTGCCAAAGGTCCCATCAGACCGGCACGAATACCATTGATCATTTCATCATCGATATCTTCAGCACCATTTGCACGAGCTTCTTCCAAACCAGCAGTGATACCTACTACCAAACCACCGATCTGAGGTTCAGTGTTGAAGAATGGTGAATAAGTGTTCAGTTTTTCGATTTGTTCCTCTTTTGTAGGATACAATTCTTTAATAATTGGAAGCATTGACCACATGTATCCAAATGTCTGCATGTGTTCTTGAGAGAAACAAGTCAAGTTTCCATACCACCAACGCCAGAAGGAAGTATTCAATGTCTTTTGTGAAATTTTCTTTTCAGCCATAATTAAATATCCTCCTCATCATCAAAATCGTCAGATCCACCGGATCCTCCGTTAGCTTTAGACATAGTTAACTGGTAGTTTACCAATGCGAATGCCGCACCAACAGCTGTAGCTGCTAATAAAGTCAATCCCATAGAAGCTGCCAGAGCGAAACCGAATAAGAAGTAAATCAGGTCAGTCATCTTAGAAACTACAGATTTCAACAAGATTGCGATACCTACTGCCGGTAATAAAGAACCAACTGTCAGGATAGCTTTGATGTACCATACATCTGTGTTCAAGTTCTGGAATACCTGTTCTACAGCTCCAGCACCAAAGTAACATAATAAAGTACAAGGCAAGAATGACAATACGAAGTGTGAAATTAAAGGTAGAATTACATCCACAGTTCCTAAGCAGTCAATATTACCTTTTTCCAACTGAGCCCAGCCCCAATGCTGCCAGATCAGGTTCATCATCGCTGTTCCGTAGAACAATGTGATACCGATAACACCAGTCATTGCGGAAATACTGGAAGCTAAACCTTGTGCTTCAGGTCCACTGAAGTCCATACCTGCTGCTTTAGCACCTACATATGCCAATGGAATACCGATGTAGGAAACGGCACGTAAGTCAGATGCAACGGTTCCACCTGGAGTAACCAGGGCAATCCACATTACCTGCATAGGGATAGCAACCTGGATAACACCAGATACGTCACCCATTACGATACCAACTAATAAACCGGCAACCAATGGACGGTTCATAGTATAGTTACCTACTGTAGTACCCAAACATGCAATAGTAGAAGCAGCGCACATACTAAGAATACCAATTAAAATTGCTTGAAATAAACTCATACACTCTCTCTCCTTTTGCTATAAGTTTGATATATCCTCATTCAAATACTATATCTACCTCTTAGTATCCGAATTTAGATCTAAATTTGTCCCAAGTACCGATGGAAGTTTCGCGTACCAATGCAAATTCAACTGTATAACCCTTCTGGGAAATAGCTTCTAATGCATCTGCTTCTTCCTGAGTGATACTTTGGTTGTTTCCTAATTTTGTAGCACCCGGACGATCATTACATGGTCCGATGATCAATGTCTTAACATCATTAGGAACAAATCCGTCATCAACAAGAATCTGTTTCATATCGATAGGATTCTTAGTGATCAAGAAATAGTTTTTCTTGGAATCTTTAACAGTCTGGCATTTTTCTACCCAATGTTCATGAGTCCAAACAAATACTTTCTTATCAGTACTTGCCTTGAAAGATTTTGCCAATACTGGAGTAGTAGCTGCTTTATCATTTACAGCAACGATTCCGTCACAAGGGAATTCTTTAGACCATCTAGTAACGATCTGTCCGTGGATGATACGGTCATCAACACGCATAAAAGTAATCATATTATTTTTTCCTCCTCTAATAGATGTATGCTTACGCTATTGCGTTAAAGCCTTTTATTATTATAAATCGTCGTCTTCGTCTTCGTCTGAAGCTACTTCAAATTCAACTAATCCGTTACGTCCTTCACTTAATAATGTTTCTTTCAAAACATTCAGATCATCAAAGTTATCTTTCATCAAGACAGCTGTGATGGCCAATGGCATATTCATACCGGCGATAACCAATGTGTTGCCTAACTGACCCTTTTCACTCAAAACGTTCAGTGCGTTCGTGAACGGAGATCCGCTAAGAATATCAGCTAATAAAATAATCTGATCGTCTTCTTTAATGTCTTTTACTAATTCTTTAAAATTTTCTGCAAACTGATCTGCGCTCATTCCATCCTTTAAGCTTGTGCTCAAAACATCAGTACGATCGCCTGTCATCATTTTGACAGCAGAATGCAAGCCAGGGGCAAACTCGCCATGGCTAACCATAACAACGTATTTCATTATGTTTCCTCCATTTATCAACTATCTAAAATTATACTCAAGACTAAAAGCGTTTTCAAGTCTTGCACACATATTTTCACATAATTAGATTAAAGTGTTTATTATTTATTTTTATATTTTTAAATTTGTAATAAACCGGCTCTATGGTTTACAAAAAAAAACGAAATGCAAAATTTCGTTTTTCCATTATTCTAAAATACAGCTCTCAGTAACAAAAAGAGTACCACAAAGACCAACGGGATAATGATGATCATAGAATATCCCTTCAGAAAATTTTTTTCAATTTCCTTGAACTTCATATCATCATAGTAGTATTTTTCATCTTTCGTCTGTACAACAACACCCTGTTCGATCAGATTTGCCAACGTAAAAGCCAATGTCGTTGTAGATAGCTTTACATTTTTAAAATCTGCAATTGGGATAGCTGTTTCTTCTGAAACTGCATTATGTTTTTTCAAGTTCTGTACAACCAGTGACGTTGCGGTCCCTTCAGCTGTTTTCTTCTTTTTTTTCTTTCCAAACAATGAGGAAACAATGGTATCCGGTGCTTCCGTGTTCGGATCCTGGTTTTGTTTTGTGTCTTTCGGCATAGTTAAAACCCCTATTTTTTCTTATTCTTTTTCCGCTGTTCCTTCCAGGCTTTTTCCCTTGCCCGGATTTCCTGCGCCATCTTGGCAGAAACAATAAAATCTCCTTTGTTTCCCCAAACGATCTTGACGTTTTTCATCAGGCTTTTCTGGATCTCATAATCCGTAATCATTCGGAAGCGATAATACGTATCCACAAAGAAAAGACCTTCTTCTGTAAACCACATACGCTGTCTGACATAGGATTCAAAGATCAGTCCTACAAACACGATCCCCAACGAAATATACGCCAGTTTATAGTAGAAAAGCTGATCCGGCGCCACACCAAAACGGTCGGTCGTAAAATACAGAACAGCACATAACAGACAGAGCACAATGGCTACCGACATTCCGGATTTGCTTCTGTCATACAGCTCGGCATGTGGAAAACGATTCTGAAATTCCTCCAGCTTCTGCCGATGTGTTGTCAATAGTTTTATACTTTTAAAAGTTGAATATCCTGTGTATCCAATGAATAAAGCAGCCACTGCCCATTGGATGATCGTATTGTTCATCATATGCATTCTCTCTCTTTAACAAGGTGTATTATAACACGTTTTTAAGTTCTAGCAACCTGTTTCCCCCGGGCAAACACATCAAAAACGGAGTAATCCTCATTCAGAACAACAATATCGGCATCCTTTCCTGCCTGCAGCGTTCCCTTGCGATCATCCACTTTCAGCATCCTGGCTGGATTGATGGTACAGGCATTGATTGCTGTCTGCCAAGGAACCTGCGCTTTTTCCACCAGGACACGAAGGCCATCATTGACCTTCAGCGTAGAACCTGCCAGATTTCCTGCTTCAACCAGGTGAGCGCTGCCGTCTTCGGCCAGTTCGATCAGATTTCCGCCAAACAAGGTCCTAGTTCCGACCGGTAATCCCTTGACTTTTAATGAATCCGTGATCAGGATCCCATGATCCGGGCCTTTTGCCGTAAAATAATCATTTAATGCTTCCGGTGTTGAGTGGTTTCCATCGCAGATGACCTCGCCATATACATTACGAAAACGCATAGCTGCCCCTACCAGACCGGGATCTCTATGATGGAACTTGGTCATGCCATTAAATACATGTGTCATGCTGCCGGCCCCATTGGCTATCGCCAGTTTTGCTTGTTCATAGGTAGCAGAAGAATGGCCCTGACTTACCACGATCCCATGCTGTACACAATATTTTGTCAACGCAAAATCTTCGTCGTGCTCACATGCCACGGTAATGATCTTGATCAGGTGATGACTGGCTTTGTAATATCTTTGAAATTGTTCCACATCCGGTTTTACACAGTATTGCTCAGGCTGAGCTCCTTTGTATTCCTGATCCAGGTACGGTCCTTCAAAGTGAATGCCTAATATTTCAGCCCCTTCGTAGCCTTCCTCTACGACTTTGGCTACATTGGCCACGGCAGCAGTCAATACTTTTTCACTTTGGGTAATGGTTGTCGGCAAAATGCCGGTCACCCCTTCTTGAACAATATTTTTGACCCAGTTTCGTAACCCTTCCGGTTGGGCATCATTGGTATCAAACCCGTATGCGCCGTGGGTATGGCAATCTATAAAACCGGGAACGATCCGCAAATTTCCATAATCCTTGTCCACTTTTTTTGTTCCATATGGATAAACAGCCGTAATTTTCTCCCCTTTAATCTCCAGTTGTGCCTCTATCCATGTATTTACAACCCAAATACGTTTACTTTGAAGCAACATTTTCTTCCCTCTTTTCTTTAATAAAATACATCGTCATTGTCGCTCTGGACGTCAATGTCTCATCTTCATCAAAGATGTTTACATTAAAAACACCTACGGAATGCCCCATAGATACTAGTTCGGAACGGCTATAGATCATAGATCCAGCTGCCGGATGGACAAAGTGGATATCTCCGTCCAATGTGACACATTTTCTTCCGTTTGCCATGCATTGTATACCCGCTGTCGTATCGGCCAAAGCAAATAAAGAGCCTCCATGCACATTCCCGTAAATATTTCGTATGGAATCGGTAACCCGTTGTTCCATGCACACATGGTCTTCATCCACCTCCAGCACCTTCATATTGTTCTTTATCAAGTATTCCGATGTGTTGAATTGATTTTCCAATGATCTCATTCTATCATTTTTCTCCTAATTATTACTATTCTAACATAAATTAATGCTATAATAATATCCACATAATGGAGGGATATCTTATGTTTGGAAATCATGTTGTAGGATGGATCATCGTTGGAATACTCGTTGTATATGCTCTGTATTCTATCTACCATTCGATTACAATTTATATCACCCACACAAAAGCTCTGAAAGAGTTCAAATCGAACCATACTGTCATCGAGGTTTTTGATGAATCACGGCGATGGATCATCATATCTATTATTATGATATTGGTTTGTGTATATATCAGCTTCAATTTAAATACAGTTCGAATAGCTGAAGACCAGTATCTGATGTATCGTTGTGCTTATATAACCATCGCATTGATCTTTGTGACCATTCTGATCAATTCGCTGGCCGGAAAACGCATGTGGTTTACCGATACCGGCTTCTTCTTCGGTGATCGCTTCTTCAAATACACAGATATTGCCAAAAGAGAACCGATCGGCGGAGTGGGAAGCATCAGTTTAAGGATCGTTATGAAGAACAATTTTGCCATCAGTGTCACTAAGTCACAAAACGATAAAATTGAAAGTATGATCCGAACAGTGAATTATAAAAAGAAACACAATAAGTAGAATAACTGTCGGATAATCACAAATTTTCACATTATCTCTACATAAAAGTACTACTATTTTCATATATTATACTAGTGAGCTTAGTAAATAGCTCGCTTCATAATCAAATTCCCTTTCTTAAAACTTTCTTGAAAAGACCGGTACAAAAAGTATCGGTTTTTTCTTTTCTCTACAAAAAAAGCCGGCATCTTGCCGACTATGATTTATTTTTCAAATTTGTCCAGTGTATATAACCAATGACCAGCCAGACCAGACCCAGTATCAGCTGAATCACATTTGAACCAGCCAGATACGATACGAAAAAACATCCGGCCGCCACAAAAGACAGGATCATCGCAAGTTTATTCCGATTCATCCAAATACACCTTGATCCTTTCGATCTCTTCCTGACCAACCTCACGGCCCAGCTGATAAACACGTTCTATCTCCTTTGGATCGTGCTCGGTCGGGGCAATATTCAAAGCTTCCTTCGGACGGACCACCAGGATATCGCCTTCTTGTTCCTGTTGTCGTATATAGTCCAGAGTTTCGTTATACTCTTTATAGCGGTTGGCCAGCCGTTCTATCATTTTCGGATATTTTCGCAGACCCACCTTTACAATATCCAGATGTTTCTGTGGCTCTTTTCGATACGTTTCAGGCTGTGTCAGAACCACTACATTTTTCTCATAACCGCTCTTTTGGAAAAAGCGGATCGGAATGGAGTCGGAAACGCCTCCATCATATAGGTAATGACCATCGATGAAAACCGGTCTGGCAAACAGGGGGATGGAAGCCGATCCCCGGATCCATTCAAGATCTTCATCGGTTCCATTGGCACAGTTGTGATACAAAGCATGTCCTGTTACGGCATCGGTTGCCACACAATAGAATTGCATCGGATTGTTCTGATATGTTTCCACATCAAACACATCCAGTTTCTTTGGCAACGTGTGATAACAAAACTTGCCTCCGTACATATCTCCAGTCAGCAGTAACGAGCGATAGCTGTTATACCGCCAATCTTTGCAGAACCGTTTGTTGTAGCGAAAAGCCCGGCCTTTCTGTTCTGACTTATAGTTACATCCAAAACAAGCACCGGCGGATACACCGACAGCTCCATCAAAGATAAGGCCTTGCTCCATCATGACATCTAATACACCGGCGCTAAATAATCCTCGAAGGGCACCGCCTTCCAATACTAATCCTTTTTTCATACTCTACTCTTTTGTGAATGCCTGGGCATAGCCATGGGCATCTCGATTTCCTTGATATAATGAAACATCGGCTACCTTGGTTACATCATATGGTGTTACCTGATATACATAGTTCAGCCAGTTTCTATACAACAAATTTGCATGCGAACGCCACGTTAATATCGGCCTGTTTTGAGGATTGTCATTCGGAAAATAGTTTTCCGGTATATGGATTGGTTTATTGGCATTGACATCCCGGAAGTACTCCTGTGCCAATGTTTCCACGCCATATTCAAAATGTCCTAACACAAAAATCTGCCGATAGCCCTTTGTGGTGATGATATTACTGCCGGTCTTTTGCGACCGCGAAAGAACGACCAGACGTTTTTCTTCTGCCAATGCTTTCTCATCGACGCATGTATGACGTGAATGCGGTGTGTTATGGATTTCATCAAATCCATTCGTTAAAAAGTCATACTCGTCACACAGTTCGTGAGGAAAGATCCCGAACATCTTTTCCGGCAATCCTTGTTTCTCGATACCATAATGGTAATACAGCCCGGCCTGAGCGCCCCAACAGATATGCATTGTAGAAAATACATGAGTTTTCGACCATTCCATGATCTCGGTTAATTCCTTCCAATAATCCACTTCCTCAAAATCCAAATGCTCGACTGGTGCCCCGGTAATGATCATGGCATCATAGTAGCGATCCTTGAACGTATCAAAGTAATCATAGAATTTGACCAGATGATCCTTGGATGTATTTTTAGATTCATGGGATCGCACTTTCATAAAATCAATGGATACCTGTAAAGGTGATTTACTGATCAGACGTAAAATCTGTGTTTCCGTTTCAATCTTTTTCGGCATCAGATTTAGGATGACAATATCCAGTGGACGGATCTGCTGACGAAGCGCACTCGAATCCTCAATCGCAAAAATCTTTTCCCCTTCCAATATATTTTTAGCGGGCAAACCATTTGGAATAGTAATAGGCACAATATCACTTCTTTCTTAACAGTGTGTTAAACATTATAACGCAATTACGAAAAAAAGGTGACTATTTTCATCACCTTTTCTATCTAAACAGACTATTATTCCTTCAAAACACCTTTTATAATTATTCTTTTATTCATTTAAGTCACTTTGATCCACATATCCGAATACATCCTGCCCCTCTACATATACATAAACATAGCCGGATTCTTCATAGGAGATGATCTGTACAGTGTCTCCTGTATTGATGAACGCAATTGGATTTTTCAGATCCTCCATACTTCCAAAGACCAATATTGTCTTATTTGATTGAACGATGATCGTTTCTGATGCCAAAACACTATCCGGATCTTCCGTCAGATAACGATGATCCACATACCCTTTTGTCTTTCCATCCTCCGTTTTGATCTTCCAATATACAGGATCTGTATCTGAAAGCACTTCGACTTTCTCCTTGTTCTGTAAATGATCAATTACCGGGCTGTTGGTATCGCTCTTTTTGTATACTGTCAGTCCGGCATCGCAGCCGGTCACATAGTATTCACCCATTCCTATATTCTGGCTCAAAAGAAAGACTCCGATCATTCCCATGCTGATTACCATGACAACAATGGCTGCAATCACGCTCTTGTCTATCTTTTTTGTTTGGAAACGACTGGTACCACACCATTGGCAGACACTATTCTCTTTGAAATTGGAAGCTCCACAATGAGAACATACCCATTTTTCGACAAGGCCTTCAGCCTGATATGTCTTCGATCTTTGATGATAGAGAGCGGTAAATACCTGATCGACATAGATATTTGCCGGAATCTTCGGCTTCCATCCGGAAAAAGATGGATCATCCGGTGTCGGTGCAATCACTGGACTGCCTCGTTGAATGATCTGTTCGGCAATCAGCTCTCCATTTTCTTTTTGGAAAACAACGTGGCAATATGTGCCATTGTCCGAATTCGATTGCAAAGCTTTTCGGAATTCTTCCGCACTCTGATACCTGCTCTTCGGTTCATAACTACAGGCTTTCCGAATGATCTGATTTAATTCTTCGGATATCCCTTCCATTGCCGGAACCGGTTCTCCTTGCATTCTCTTTGCCCTTGCCTTCTCTATATCCTCATAAGTGCTGAATTCTTTTGGATAAAAGGGCAATTCGCCGTCCAACAACTTATACAGAACCAGACCCAATGAATAGATATCTGCCCTATGATCATATATTTGACGTTTAAACACTTCCGGTGCCATGTAATTGAATGTGCCTGCAATAGTACCGAAAGTCTCACTGTTGTGGCTAGACAACCTATGTGCAATACCGAAATCGCCCAGTTTAAAATCACCAGTATCGGATACAAAGATATTGGAAGGCTTGATATCCCTGTGCAGTATATTCTTTGCTGCACATTTTTCCAAAGCCTTACAAATATCAATACCAAGCTTAAGGATCTCCTTCTGGCTCATAGTATGGGATGCACAATACGATTCCAAAGGAGTCAACAATTCCATCCGAATAAAAATATCGTATCCCGGTCCATCTTTCCTTTTCACTTTTTCATGATCCCGGTATCCGACGATATGAGTATCCGAACCAAGAACATACATCGTGTCAATCTCGTGAAATACCTGTTCTACCTGGTTATGATAATAGGCATCTAGATCTTGTATGTCATCATTTTCTGAAATCGTTGTTTCATCCCTTTTTCTTTTGGGAATATGAATGATCTTCAATGCGTTATAGTAGACATGTCCACTATCCTCTTTCTTTATTTTATATACTTCGCCAAATGATCCTTCTCCCAGCTTCCCGACAATCTTCCATTCAGGCCAGCAACACTGTATTTCTTCATACATAGGAATCCCTCACTTATTTATCTGTTTTTACTAATCAACCTGACCAAACCCATCTGAAGTATGGTACAGACCCAATGTATTATGGAAATATATTTAATATTAAATCGAACCTTTCTGTTTTTCAACGAATAATCACGCCCAAGAAAAAAGCCCCTTGTTGAGTTTTTTCAACAAGAGACTTAATTGTTTTATTTAAATGCATTTTTAAATCGTTCAAACGGGCTGTCTGACTGTGAATTTCTTAGTTTTTCATACAGTTCGCGATCCTTTTTCGATACACGTTTCGGAATCTCTACCTGTACTTCCACATATTCATCACCTTGGTAGCCTCGTCGGTTCTTTACGCCTTTTCCCTTTAAACGGAATTTCGTGTTCGGCTGCGTACCTTCCGGAATCTTCAGCTCCACATCTCCGTATACAGTCGGCACCTGGATCGTTGTGCCGATTGTTGCATCAATGGCACTGACCGGTACACTGATATAGATATCGTCTCCCTGACGAGTAAATGTGGAATGTGGTTTTACCGTAATCTCAATATACAGATCTCCGTTCGGACCTCCGTTGACACCACGTTCTCCCTTTCCGGCAATACGGATCTGCTGACCGGACTGGATTCCCTGTGGAATCTTGACATCCAGTTTTACACGGCGATGCTCATAGCCTCGGCCGTTACACTGGTGGCATGTTCGGGTAATCTTCTTACCTGTACCACGACAATCCGGACAAACCGACTGCTGCTGAATGACACCAAACGGGCTACGCTGCTGCGTCATCACATAGCCAGTACCATGACAAGTCGGACATGTTGTCACATCGGAAGGTGTTTCGGCGCCGGTTCCGTTACAGTGCTTACATTGTTCGTCAACTTCCAGTGTAATTGTTTCCGTCTTTCCGAAAATCGCATCCATGAAGTCGATCCGCATCTGCATGACACGGTCATTTCCCTGACGAGGTTGATTTGCAGCCCGTCTTGAGGATCCGAAACTGCCAAATCCACCGCCAAAGAAAGAGCCGAAAATATCGTCCAGATCGCTGAAGTTGGAGAATCCCTGTGAGAATCCACCTTGGCCGAAGTTTCCATCGATTCCGGCATGGCCGAATTGGTCATAGGTCTGCCGTTTTTGTTCATCGCTTAATACTTCATAAGCTTCATTGATTTCTTTAAATTTATCTTCTGCACCGGGATCCTTATTCACATCCGGATGGTACTTCATAGCCAGCTTACGGTATGCTTTCTTTATTTCATCCGGTGTCGCACTTTTGGAAACTCCCAGCACCTCATAATAATCTCTTTTTTCATCTGCCATGAAAGCCCCTCCTTCAATTAGAATAGAGTCCCGGACATACCGGAACTCTACTTACTTAGTGTTTTTCCGTGAATTCACCATCCACAACGTCATCGTTGTTGGATGCTGTATTCTGCTGTTGTGCACCAGCCTGCTGATTGTACATAGAAGCACTGGCTGCCTGCGCTGCTTTTTCCAACGCATCTAACTTAGCACGAACCTCATCCATATTATTCTCATCCAGCGATTTTTGCAAGTCATCACGCAATTGTTTTGTCTGCTGTGCCTGCTGTGGATCGATCTTATCCTTATTATCTTCCAAGGTTGCATCAATTTGAGCAATAAAGCCTTCCGCACGGTTACGTAAATCGATTTCCTCTTTACGTTTGTCATCCGCTTCCTTGTTCTCTTCCGCTTCACGGACCATACGATCGATTTCAGCTTCACTTAATCCACTGGAGTTCTGGATCGTAATCTGTTGTTCTTTACCTGTGCCTTTATCTTTTGCACTGACATTTACAATACCATTGGCATCAATATCAAATTTAACCTCAATCTGAGGTACGCCTCGACGAGCCGGTGCAATACCTGTCAACTGGAAGTTACCTAATTCTTTGTTGTCGTTTGCCATTGGACGTTCACCCTGCAATACACGGATATCTACAGCCGGCTGGTTATCAGCAGCCGTAGAGAAGATCTGTGACTTGCTGGTAGGAATGGTTGTATTTCTAGGAATCAATACTGTCATAACACCACCCATTGTTTCGATACCTAATGACAATGGTGTAACATCCAGCAACAATACGTCCTTAACATCACCGGAGATAACGCCACCTTGGATAGCCGCACCCATCGCAACAGCTTCATCCGGGTTTACACTGTGGTTTGGTTGTTTGTTCAGCTCTCTATATACGGCATCCTGTACAGCAGGAATACGAGTGGATCCACCAACCAACAGTACTTGATCGATTTCCGAAGCACTTAACTTCGCATCTCTTAAAGCGTTACGGATCGGTTCCATTGTACGGTCAACCAAATAACGTGTCATCTCATCAAATTTTGCACGTGTCAATGTCATATCCAAGTGTAACGGACCAGCCGGACCTGCTGAGATAAACGGCAGGGAAATCTGTGTCTGCATAACACCACTCAGATCCTTCTTCGCTTTTTCAGCTGCTTCTTTCAAACGCTGCATAGCCATTGGATCTGCACCTAGATCAATACCGTTTTCCTTCTTGAATGTATCGATCATCCATTGTACCAATACGTTATCAAAATCATCTCCACCTAAATGTGTATCTCCGTTTGTTGATAATACTTCGAACGTACCATCTGCCAGGTCCAGGATGGAAACATCAAACGTTCCTCCACCGAGGTCATAAATCAGTACTCGTTGTTCTTTATCTGTTTTGTCAATACCGTAAGCCAATGCAGCAGCTGTCGGCTCGTTAATAATACGTTCTACTTCCAGACCGGCAATCTTACCGGCATCCTTGGTAGCTTGACGTTGAGCATCGTTAAAATAAGCCGGTACTGTAATAACAGCTTTTGTCACCTTTTCACCTAAATAATCTTCTGCATACGATTTCAGATACTGAAGGATCATTGCAGAGATTTCCTGTGGTGTGTAGCTCTTTCCTTCTGCTTCCACACGTTCATTTGATCCCATCAGTCGTTTGATGGAACTGATTGTATTTTTATTCGTAACAGCCTGACGTTTTGCAGCATCGCCAATAATACGTTCTCCATCTTTAAATGCAACAACGCTCGGAGTTGTACGGTTTCCTTCCGGATTTGGAATAACCTTAGAATCTTTTCCTTCCATTACTGCAACACAGCTGTTTGTAGTACCTAAATCAATACCGATAATTTTTGCCATAGTCTTATCCTCCTTATTCACTGACCTTGACCAATGCAGGTCTTAATATTCTATCTTTCAACATATAGCCTGTCTGTAACACTTCGATCACCATGCCGGATTCCATATCCTCTGCTTTTTCCTGCATCAAAGCCTGCATGGTATTGTGATCAAACGGCTTACCCTCTGCTTCAATTTCCTTGACGCCTTCGTTTTCCAGCACTCTTTGCATCTGCTGGTAGATCATTTCGAACCCTTTCACATAATTTGTCAGTTCTGGGTTATCTGAAGGTGTATTCAATGCCATTTTCATGTTATCCAGAATCGGCAGCATTTCCAGCCCGGCTTGCTGAAAGCGATACTTCTTTGCACTATCCGCTTCTTTTTTCAGCCGTTTCTTCATGTTTTCTGTATCTGCATACGCTCTGGCTATATCGTTTTTCGCTTTTTTCAACTGTTCCTGCAGCTCGGCAATCACTTCCTGTGGATCCGGTTGTGTTTCTTCTGTTGCTTCCTGTTCTTCTTCCAGTTCAACATCATCAATCGGTTCTTCCTGTTCCACAGCTTCATCGTCTACCTGCTGAACAAGAGCCTTTTCTTCTTTTTCACTCATTCTTGTTCCCCCCTTCATCTGAGAATACTTCTTCAATGACATCCGACATCGTATCCATTAATGCAACAACCTTTGAATATTGCATACGATTCGGTCCGATGACCATTAACTGGCCTTCTTCATCGTTTTTATAATGGAAACGTGTAGATAGTACTGATACATCCCCAATTTGAAGAAGTTCATTGCGGGATCCGATATGGATAGCTACATTTCCTTCCTGATCTGTCCATTTTTGGAATAGATCGCCGTTTTCCAGAATCTTCATCAGCTGTTTCAGCTTGGAGATATCACTGAACTCCGGATGATACAACATATTGCTTCGTCCGGAAACGGCCACCTTCTCTGTTGCGAATTTCATAAACGCTGTCACAAAAGCCTCAAATAAGACTTCAGAGCGTACGATCTTCGCCGTCATTAAAGGCCGGATCTCATCCATCTTATGGATGACTTCGGAAATCGGTGTACCTGCCAGCTGCTCATTCATCAAATCACAGCATGTCTTCAGATCCCGGACCGGTACATCTTCTCCAAACTGAAAAATCTTATTTTCAATATGACCGGTGCTTGTGACGATAATTGCCACTGCACTTCGTGTATTAATCGGAATCAGCTGGACATTCTGCAATGTCTGCTGCGCACCGCTTGGCCCTAGTACAATACTGGTTAAATTGGTCATATCGCTTAAGATATCACAGCTTTTCTGAACCACTTCATCCAGTGAAAAATGTCGTTCCGAGAAAACCTGCTGCAGAGAATGTTTTGTTGGCAGATCCATATCTGTCACCATTAAATTCGCTACGTAATATCGATATCCTTTTTGACTCGGAATTCGACCGCTGGAAGTATGTGTCTTCTCCAAAAGACCCATCTTCTCCAAGGCTGCCATCTCATTTCGAATCGTTGCCGATGATACCTGAAAATCCAAGATCTGCATCAACGTCTTTGATCCGATTGGTTCCGCACAACGAGTGAACTCTTCAACAACTGTTTTAAATATCGCTTTTTGCCGCTGTGTCAGTTCCATAAACATGGCTCCTTTCTAGCACTCTTATTCTTTGTCTGCTAACAGTATATCACAAAAATTAGCACCGTCAACTAAAAAGTGCTAAACTTCTTCTTCTTTTTTAGTCATAGACCAAAATCATGTTCTCAGGTAAAATAGGACTATGAAACAACTTGAACTGATACATACAGACCGAATATTTGGTGCGGTCACATTAAAAGATCTGTCCTGTCCGGAATCCAACAACATGGCTTTGCACGTTTGCCAGGATCCACAGGCTGTAATGCAGAATCGAAAGGCTTTAGAAGCGGTAACACTGCCTTTGGAAAACTGGGCCCTGCCCTGGCAAAAGCATACTGCTAATATATATAGGATAACAAACAAAGACAAAGGAAGAGGCTCTGTGGATAAAAATACAAGCATTATGAACGTAGATGCCCTCTATACGACTGAGCCGGATATCTTGATTGGGGTCTTTACCGCCGATTGCTGTGGGATCCTTTTGGTGGATCCAAGCACCCCGTGCATTGCTACGATCCATTCCGGCTGGAAAGGAACGGTACAATCCATTACCGAGAAATGTGCCCGGCAGCTCATCGATGAAGGCCTTCTTCATCCGGAGCGAACACTGGCTTTCTTCAGCCCGAGCATATTATTCGATTCACTGGAGGTTGGCATGGAAGTTGTCCAGCAGCTGCTTGAGCATCATGTGGATATTGAAGGCTGTATTCGTTATATGCCAGATGAGAAAGCGTATATCGATAATCAGGGCCTCAATATAAAGATGTTAAGAAAGCTGGGCATCACACAAATCACACCAAGCACATTGGACACAAAAAAGGAAAGAAATGATTGTTTCTCTTATCGTAACGAAAAGGAAAAAGTTGGTGAACATTTTACGTATGCATATATAAAAGGTTAGCTATCTTATGGCTAACCTTTTATATTCATACACCTATTTTGAGAGAGCAAAATTTATCTGCACCGTTATTATCCTATAATAAAATAGTAAATAATTTAAATTATTTAATATATTCTGAAACAAAAAGAATTTTTCTTTGT
>DGUK01000089.1 GCA_002394635.1 Faecalitalea sp. UBA4312 | reverse complement strand
AGCGCTTACTTATACTATCAAATATCGATTTACTTTTCAACTACTTTTTTTATTTTTTTCATATATTTATTTATCCATTATTAAATATAATTTGTAAACCCTTTCTTTCCGTCCTTTCTCATTTAAAAAGCGGGAGTTTCCCGCTTTTTATTGTTTTTTATACATTTTAATTCATATCTATTTTCTTTTTTATTTTTTTTGCAATTCTTTTATCCTCATCATATTCTTTTGTTCCGTAGCGTACTTTATGATTTGATATATAGGCATAGACCGTTTCTTTATTTTTAAGCTTTATGATCAATCCAATATAGCAAGCTGGTGGTCGCAACCATCCGGTTTGTACCCATGCATCATAGATGACATGGCTAAAAGGTTTTGATTTTCCTTTAAAATGCGCATCTTCAAATTGTATCGTACACTCTTCTATCTCATCCAAGGAATAGGTCCCTTGCGCTCCTTTATTTATGACCAGCAGCCGATCCTCCTCATTGATTATTACGTTATCCATTGTCTAGAGGTTCCTTTCTATCCTCTCTATTTGAAATCAAACGCATATTTTATATACAAAATAAAAATACTTAATCCTTACGTTCATTTTTATTGCCAAAAATTTTCCTGTCTCTTGAATCCTTATTACACGAAAAAATGGATGAGAGACTTACTACTTATACAGTACATCTTGGTCATATATTCATATACCCAAATAATTTATATTTAAACCCAAAAAAAACAAAAAGCTCTTATCTCAAGGAATCCCTTGTGTTCGAGCTTTTCTATTTTTTATTTGTGATTTGTATCATATGCCGGCTTACACTGTACTGTCGGCTGTCTCCGATAATCGTATTCGCTTTCTTCTTAGCTTGATCCATACCATCGATGGGTGCATAGGAATGTTCAAAGGCCTCCAGCATAGAAAGATCATTCAGACCGTCCCCATATACAGCTGTTTCACTCTCTTTAATTCCTAAGAGTTGGCATAATACCCGGACGGCATTCCCTTTATTCACCTGTTTATGTGTGATTTCAAAACAATCCGGCATAAAAGGTGTATTGACGATTGATTCAGAATGGTTCCGGATCCATCGGTCAACTTGTTTTCCTGTTTTTTCCAATGGCCAGGAATTAATTTTATAAATTGGCTGGCTTAATATATCTTCTTGGGTACTGTCAAACACATACTGTGCTTCCAGCATCTGTAATACCGATGGATGTACTTCCCCATTCCAGAAGCTGTTATTCTCCAATTCCTTCCGTTTTCTTTCTTTGGAATACAAAGAGTACTTAGCATGGAGTCCGACATATTCAAAATTTACCTGTGGAAACGTTGCCATCAACTCCTCAATAATGGAAGGCTGTATCGCTTTTTGATAAATGATCTGTCCATCCGGATCAACAATCACTGCCCCGTTCATGCATATACGGTAGATAGGACGGTTACCGATATCCAAGGTTGATTTGGTATCTCTTCCTGTCGCAAAGCAGATGACACAGCCGGTTTTTAAGACTTGATCCATATTGTGAAGGATCGTCGGATCCATCATATGCTGGGCATTCAACAATGTTCCATCCAGATCGGTCGCAATCAAACGTATCATAGATTTTCCCCCTATGCCCCTTATTATATCGAATTGAAAAGGTTGAAAAAAGCCCGTTGCCCGGGCTTTATCCTTTGTCTTCTTCAATTCTTTGTATCAGATGTTCCCCGATTCTTTCCTTACACTTGGTAAGAACCGGCTGTATCTTTTCCAGAGCTTTTGTGCGGTTGGCTGCCTTGGCTGTAATACGTACTAAATTGCCATCCTCTTTTGTATATGTCGCAACCGTGGGATTGGTCAGATCCAGCAATTCCGCCAGACGGTCGGCCACCGGGGCTTCCCCGACTTCGATGACAGCGGCATGGTCAAAATCCAGCAGTTGAATGGTCACAGAAACCAGCACCTGTTCACTGATTTTTTTTAGGTATGGAATGCAGTACGTTTCAAACATCGGTTCCATTTCCTTCGGAGGTCCCGGCAACAGAATGCATATCCTTTCCTGATTCTCCATGATGCAGCCCGGAGCCAGGCCATTGTGATTATATAGAATCAGAGAATCTGTCGGGACATAGGCCTGCTTGATCAAACTTTGCAGTAATGATTGCTTATTGACTTTCTTTAGCGTATTGGCCATCATGTCCACGGCCTTTTGATCCAGGATCAGCTGTTTACCAAAATAAGCGGCGATTCTTTCCTTTGTCAGATCATCCTTGGTCGGTCCCAGTCCTCCGGTCATAATGGTCATATCGGCTCTTGTATACGCTACATCCAAAACATTTTTGATCCGATCCGGATTATCTCCTACAACTGTCTGGTAATGCACCTCAATGCCTAGAGCTGCCAGATGTTTGGCCAGGTATCGAGCATTGGTATTGACAATATCCCCTAGAAGCAATTCGGTTCCTACACTGATGATCTCTGCAATCATAATTCCTCCTCTATACTATCGTACATGATAAATTTAATGATTTCCTGCCGGCTGAACTCCAGGGCATCCAGGGAATCCTTACGGGAATCGTTAAGCCTTTTGTACATTTTACCAATCAAAGGAAGGGCCCGGTAAACCCAAGGATGATGTTTGCGGTTTGGCATCATGCCGACCAGATGCCCTGCATTTTTGAAAATCAGGATCCGGACATTGGTTTTCTTTGCCAGATCCATCTTCTTTTTCATCATCTGGATCGAATAGAATGAAGGCCACATCTCATCTGCACTGCCGGCAATCAACAGCACCTCCGAAGAGATGGTATCGATTGGCAAGGAGGCTTTCTTTCCTGCTTCCAGATCCATATACGCATCCCGATACGAAAGCCACATGCCCGTGACCTGCATATCCTGATTTGGATGAGGATAATACCTGCCAGCCTTATATGAAGAAAGGTCCAACGGTATAAACGGAAGGTCTTCCCCTTGTTTTGTGATGACGGAATGATGTGTACGATGTTTCTTATCTAGACTACCTTCAAAAGCTGCATGGGTCGGAGAACATAAGATCACCTTATCTATGGAGGTATATTTTGCGGTATAGGCTGCAAAGATCGAACCCATCGACATTCCATACGTACAAAGAGTCTTTGGACATAGGTTTTCCTTTATCCAATCCGCTGCTTTCACGCACATCTCGATGGGGATGCGGTCCGGTCCTTTCGGTAATCCCGAGGCACCAAACAAGGAAACCGCCATCCCAATGATCCCGTAATCAGCAAACGCTTCCGCGATCTGTATACCAGGTAGAAGACTTTTTTCTCCGCCCGCAAAGATCAGTACCGCTTTGCTACTTTTCACATTCGGTCTAACAAGATGTCCGGTAAAACCATGTTCTTTATATGTAAAATGTTGATATTTCATTTGTATCCTCTTTCCTGATTCTATAAGAAAGCTCTTTGTCCCATTGAACAAAGAGTATTTTCTTAAAGATACGGAATCATTTTTTCTTTAATGGGTGCATAGTGTTCATCCGTCAATCCAAAGTCTTTTTTCTTATAGGTCCAAAGAGCACGGCCAATCTGGTATTTTTCAAATACAGTATGGATATCCTTTAACCAGTTCACTGTTGAATCCAGGGGAGCCTGGTCGATCACCCCATATTCACCACAGTATAAAGGCACATTGTTGGCTTGTGCATGAGCAATTGCTTTGGAAAACAATTCTTCAAAGAAAGCTGGCGAGGTTCTGTCCCCATGGGAAATGTGGATAGCTCCGGCATGTTCCTCGGATAAGAATGCTGATTTTTCCTTTAACGTCTCTATCGAACAAGGATATTCTACCACCAGGTCCTTGGGCATGTTTTCTACCCAGTAGGCTTTCTGATGAGTGAATACCAATGGTTCATAACAATGGAAATTATAAACCATGTACTCATCCATAGGCGCCGGCAGATCCGGTACACAACGCACATTGTTGTAGTAGACGCCTCCAACTATTACATATGTTTCCGGTGTGATCTTATGGATTTCTTTGATGGCACGTAAGGCAATCGCATTCCATTCATTTCGGATTTCTCCGGAAATCACTTCATTCAAAAGCTCAAACGCAATATCTTTATCGTTTCCGTAGCGTTTGGCCAGACGTTTCCACAATGTGATAAACCGATCCTGTAATGCCTCCTCTTTAAAAAACGCTTCTCTGTCTTCAATCTCAATCAACGGATCAAAGGTATAGCCGAATGTATGATGCAGGTCCAGGATCAGATGCAGCCCATACTTTTTGCACCATTGGACACAATGATCAATGTATTGATATCCAGCCATCTTTTCATTTCCCTGCTCATCTTCGATGATAGTGTAATCAATAGGTAAACGTACATGATCCAGCCCCATCCGGGCAATGTCCTTGATATCCTGCTCAACGATAAATGTATCGAAGTATTCTTTTGTATCTTTATCAAACTGGGATAACCATCCTCCCAGATTGATTCCTCTTTGAAATCCTTTAAACTGTTTCATACATATTTTCTCCTTCGACAGAATCATAACATGTTTGATGAAAAAGAAAACAGCTTTCCGAAAAAAGCTGTTTCTCTACTAAAACTCTAAATTTTTCTGCGTTGTCTTATCAAATACGTGTACGACATTTCCACTGAATGTAAACTGGATGTCCTGCCCGATCTGAGGGAAGTCCTGTGGTTCCATATTTAAAGTCTGCAGGATAATAATGCCATCTTTTCCACATGCGTTCATATGCAGATGGATGGAAGACCCCATCATTTCGCTTACATCCACAGTGCCATGAATTGTCTTTCCTTCTTCTTTTCCTAATTCAATATGCTCCGGACGTACACCAATCGTTACATCCTGTTCTTCCACATTCTGCTTGCGAAGATTGGCTTGTTTTTCATCACTCAAGACAATTTCAGCTCCTTCAAGAGCAACTGCGTATTGTCCTTGTCCATTCTTGATTAACTTTCCATCATAGAAGTTCATCTGCGGTACCCCGATGAATCCAGCTACAAACATGTTGGCAGGATTGTCATAGACCTCCTGTGGTGTACCAATCTGCTGAATGACACCATCCTTCATGATCACGATGCGATCTCCTAAAGTCATCGCTTCTGTCTGATCATGCGTTACGTAGATAAAAGTTGTATCAATACGCTGACGTAATTTAATAATTTCAGCACGCATCTGATTACGCAGCTTTGCATCCAGATTGGATAACGGTTCATCCATCAACAAAACCTTTGGTTCACGGACGATTGCACGACCGATAGCCACACGTTGTCTTTGCCCTCCAGATAATGCTTTTGGTTTTCTTTCCAGATATTCGGTGATTCCCAGGATCTCGGCTGCTTCATCCACTTTTTTGCGCATCTCCTCTTTGGAAGCGCCACGAAGCTTTAAAGGGAATTCCATATTCTGTCGCACGGTTTTATGCGGATACAATGCATAGCTTTGGAATACCATCGCAATATCACGATCCTTCGGAGCTACATCATTGACTTTCTTACCATCAATCAGCAACTCTCCCCGCGTGATTTCTTCCAGACCGGCTACCATTCGTAACGTTGTGGATTTTCCGCATCCACTTGGACCGACCAATACAATAAATTCTTTATCTTTAATTTCAAGGTTAAAATCCTGTACAGCCAATACCCCTTCTTCGGTGACTTTCAGATTGTTTACCGGCTTTTTCTTTTTCTTTTTTCCATCATTTGGATATACTTTTACTATGTGTTTTAAACTGACTGTTGCCATTGTTCCCTAATCTCTCCTTAACTATTTGATGCTCTTCCATACAAATGCATCCATCTGGCCAGTTTTTCGACCAGTTTCTGATCATATGTCTTTTGTTTATATCTCCATACCCAATTATTTCCAAGTGTAGATGGTGTATTGATCCGCGCTTTATTATCAAGTCCTAATAAGTCGGCAAACTGGATGATTGCCACATCCGATACGCTCATATAGACCGCGCGGATCATCCCCCAGTGATAACCTTCTTGTTCGCTTAGATGCAAATACTCGATGGCGTGATCACGATACTCTTGCGGCGCACTTTCCATCCATCCCATAATGGTTTCATTATCATGCGTGCCGGCATAGGCAATCGAATTGCGAATATAACAATGCGGTAAATACCCACTGCCTGTATCACGAGGGTCAAAGCCAAACAATAGAACTCTCATACCCGGATACCCGGTCTGTTCTAACATCTGTTTCACATCTTCGGTTAGATACCCCAGATCTTCGGCAATGATGTCCGGATGACCTAGCTGTTTGTCAACGGCATGGAATAGATCAATGCCCGGACCCTTGCACCAGGTTCCGTTCCGGGCATCCGTCTGTTCGGCATCGATAACATAATACGATTCAAAGCCACGAAAATGATCGATACGCAGAACATCATAGAAACGCAGCTGCTGTCGGATCCTATCGATCCACCATTGATAGTTCTGTTCCTTCATGAATTCCCAGTTATAAACAGGGTTCCCCCAAAGCTGTCCGTCTGCACTGAACCCATCCGGCGGTACACCAGCCACCTTTTTAGGGATTCCGTTATCATCCAGTAAGAACTGATCCGGATGCGCCCATACATCCACACTGTCCCTAGCGGCATAGATGGGTAGATCGCCAATGATCTGAATGCCGTGATCATGTGCATATTGCTTCAGATCCTGCCATTGTTGATAGAATAAATACTGCACACCTTGCCAAAAAAGAATGTCTTCGGCCTTCTCTTTCTTCAATTCATCAAGTGTAGCTTGTTCGCGCATTCGATATGGCATCGGCCATTGTTCAATGCTGGATTGCCCTTGCAGGGTCTTGATTGTCATGTATAATGCATAATCGGTCAACCAATACGCTTCTTTTTCTGCAAATGTCTGAAATTCGTCTTTTTGTTGTTCCAACATCCGTTTGACAGCTTTTTTTAAAACATCACTACGATATATATACAAAGTTCCATAATCCACGGTTTCCGGATCGGTTGTCCATGGAATGGAAATAAATTCTTCTTTTTTTAAATAACCCTTTTGTTCCAACAAATCCAAATCAATAAAATACGGATTGCCTGCATAGGAAGAAAAGGAGGAATACGGAGAATTCCCATAGCCCGTAGGCCCTATAGGTAAGATCTGCCAATACGTCTGTTTCGTCTGTTCCAGAAAATCAATAAAGTCTCTGGCAGCTTGCCCCATGGTGCCTATCCCATAAGGAGAAGGCAAAGACGAAATCGGCATCAATATTCCGGCACTTCGCTTCATACCGGGCTCCTTTCTATCCATGATACTCGCTGACACTCTCTCCTTCGACAAAGGTAAAAGGAATCAGTTCATGGACTGGTTCATATTTACAATGAATACGCAGCAACAGATCCTCTACGCCTCGTTTGGCCAGGACATCGATATCCTGACGGATCGTTGCAATCCTAGGAACCGCATACTGGCCATGCTTGATTCCATCATAGCCAATAATGGATATATCTTCCGGCACCCGTTTTCCACTATCAGCCAAGGCACGCATGGCACCGATGGCTATCGTATCGCTAAGCGCAAAGATAGCGGTAAGTTCCGGAAACTGTTTCAGGAGCACTTTTGCCCCTCGATATCCCTCTTCAAATGAATAACGTGTTCCAATATATTGTTTTTTTACATCAAATGATATGTTATTGTCTTTCAGCAATGAGAAACAGGCCTCCACTCTTCGGTTGGATGTCTGTGACAATTCCGTTGATCCGCCAATGACGCCGATCTTGGTGTGATGATGATCCAGAAGATACTGTACAGCCCGCCTAGCCGCTTTCCAGTCATCGGTCGAAAAGCTGGATAAATTATCGATTGCTCCGGAATCTACGTGATTGGTCAACATGACACAAGGAACTTTGATAGCTTTAAAATCCTCGTTAAAATCCATCAGATTGCCACCGAGAAAGATATAGCCTTTCGGTTTTCTTTCCTTAGCGATGCCGATAGCCGCCTGTACAGAATTGGCATTTTCATTCAAATAGAATACCGCTGCTTCTTCCCCTCCAGCACGCAGATGTTCTTCGATCCGCTCTACCAGACTGGCGAAAAAAGCGTTCTCATGCCCGGAAATGACGACCGCAATCGCAGTCCCAACGGTCTGTTTCAAATTCTTTGCGTTTTTATTCGGCAGATACTGTTCCTGCTCAATGATCTCAGAGATCTTTTTTCTGGCTGTATCGCTCACATCCGGGTGATTATTGATGACCCTGGATACGGTCCCGATACTATATCCCGATAAACGCGCAATGTCTTTGATGGTTGCCATTTCCATTCCTTCTTTCTATATGTACTATCCTTTAACGGCTCCAGCTGCAACGCCTTTTATTATATACTTTTGACAGCTCAAATAGAAGACAATAACCGGAATAACAGCCATGATCAAGGCAGCCATAATAGCCCCCATATCCACACGACCATAGCTTCCCTTCATATACTGGATCATAATGGAGATCGTTTTATACTTCTTGATATCCAATACCAGGTATGGTAATAAGAAGTCATTCCAGATCCACATCGTTTCCAGAATACCAACGGAAATATATGTTGGTTTCATGATCGGTAATACAATTTCAAAAAATGTCTGTAGCGGTGTACATCCATCGATCATCGCAGCTTCTTCAATTTCAATCGGGATCGATTTTACAAATCCGCAGAACATGAAGACGGCCAGTCCGGCACCAAAGCCAAGATAAATGATGATGATTCCCCAAGGTGTCACCAGTCCCAGCTGGTTTGCGACCAATGATAAAGTAAACATGACCATCTGGAAAGGAACAACCATAGAGAATACACATAATACGTAAATGGCTCTGGTAATCCTATTATTCACACGTGTGATATACCATGCACACATCGATGTACAAATAAGGATCACCACAACACTGATCACAGTGATAAATACCGTCCATCCGACAGCAGATACAAAATGATACTTATGGATCACAGTCAGATAGTTTGAAAGCCCAGTAAAAGTTTTGGCATCCGGTAAAGTGAAAGGCTGCTGATTGATCCATGTCTTCTTTTTAAAGGAGTTGAACAGAACAACCAGGATCGGGAAGATCCACCAGATACAGATAAAGGTCAATAAACCGCTTGGCAGCCAGCTCTTTTTCTTTTTTGTCATATTATTGCTGAACCTCCTTGGATCGAGTCGCCCGTAACTGGATCAAACCAATCGCTACTACCAGGATAAAGAACAGAACAGCCTTTGCCTGGCCGACCCCTTCCCATCCGGTTCGTCCATAGAACGTATTATAAATATTCAATGCCATCATTTCCGACATCTTTGCAGGTTCACCGGCTGTCAGTGCCAGGTTCTGATCAAAGAGTTTGAATCCATTGGTAATGGATAAGAATGTACAAATTGTAATTGATGGCATCATCATCGGAATTGTTACTTCAAATAATTTTTTAACAGAGTTGGCTCCATCAATTTCAGCCGCTTCCAGCACATCCCCCGGAATCGACTGCAATCCGGCGATATAGATGATCATCATATAACCAATCTGCTGCCAACAAACCAGGATGACCAGTCCCCAGAAGCCGAGTCTCTCGTCTAGATTTAAGGCCATATTCATCGGCCCTAAAATACCGGAAAAAATCAACTGCCAGATATATCCCAATACGATACCGCCAATCAGGTTTGGCATAAAGAAGATGGTCCGGAAGATATTCGTTCCTCGGAATTCCTTGGTCAATGCCAACGCCAGCGCAAACGCAATGACATTGATCAGAACCAATGTAACGATCGCAAAGGCGGCCGTAAACCAGAAGGAGTGCCGGAAAATCGTATCCTGGAGAGCTCGGATATAATTGGAAATTCCTACAAACTTCGCGTCCTTTACGGTCGTAAACTTACAAAAGGACAGATAGATACCCATAATAAACGGAATTACAAACCCGATCATGAAAGCTGCCATGGTCGGCACGGTAAATATGGGCCAGTATTTTTTTATATTTTTTTCCATAGTATCTCGCTTTCTTTAAAAAACAGCGGAGCGAACTATGTCGCCGCCCGCTGTTTTATCCTACATGTTACCTATATTGATTATTTCGCGGCCTGTGCTTCGGTAGCCCATCCGTCTACAAAGGCTTTCTGAACAGCATCCCAGTTCTTATCGCTTTGATCGGCTGCATATGTTGTCAGAGCAGAACCAACGCCGTTTTTCCATTCTTCACTCGGCATAGTTGTGAAGTTCCATGTAATCGGATCTTTTCCATCTTCAACATACTGATTCGCGATGTTAACCAAAGCGTTTTCGCTTTCTAGACATTTCTTGAACGGAATGACAAATCCCATACCGGTTTCACCGCTTGGCATAGCTCCTTCACCACCACACATTGCTTTCAGAGCATCTTCATCCGTTACACACCAGTTCATGAAATCCAACGTAGCCTGGATATCTTCTTTGCTGGCATTCTTGTTTACACACCAGTAGTTTTCAGTTCCTGTTACCAGACCTTCGTTTTCATCGTCAACACCAAAGTAAATTGGAATCATGCCCAGGTTTTCATCACCTAATTCCATTACGTCGCCATAAGCCCAAGTACCATTCTGATAGAATACAGCCTGTTCGGTTACAAATTCACTAACTGCATCGTCGCCTGTTTTTGTCGATAACTGACTAGGATCGGTCGTTGAATTGTTGATGTACAGATCCCATAAAGCACGATAGTTATCTAAATAAGTACCCTTGATGGCATCTGTATTATCAATACCATCTTCTTTATATTCATAATAGATCGGCAAGTTTGCCAAATGCGTTTTGAAACGCCAGTCACTGGATCCATCCATACCTGCAGATGTGAAGGCACTGAATCCTAATTCATCTTTTCGAGCTGTGATATCTTCCGCAACCTTTTTCAGATCTTCAAACGATTTGATATCATCTTCTGTATATCCAGCTTCCTTCAACAAAGCTTTGTTGTAGATAATTCCATATGTTTCAATTACATAACCGATACCGGCCATGGAATCGCCATCCATCAGAGCAAAGTCTTCACTTACCAGTTGTTTGGCAATATCCGAATCGGATAAGTCATAACAATAATCCTTCCAGCTTGCCAGTCCTACCGGTCCGTTAACCTGGAACAACGTAGGCGCTTCTGATTTAGCCATCTCGGATTTCAACGTTGTTTCGTACTCTCCGGATGCAGCTGTCAATACAGTAACAGGAACTCCTGTTTCTTCGGTATACAGTTCAGCTAATTCCTGCCATTGTGCATCAGCTTCCGGTTTGAAATTCAAGTAGTAAACCTTACCGGATGCATCCTTGGATCCACCACCGGAACCGGAGCTGCCACAAGCTGCTAAAGATAATGCCATTGTAGCCGCCAGACCGGCCTTCATAAATTTTTTTAACATCTTTATTCCTCCTGTTTTTTGGTTTGTAAACATTTCTGGAAACGTTTACACTTTATCTGATTTAATTATATTGGAAACGTTTCCAATCGTCAATTCTTTTTTGATAAAAAGCATAAAAAAACAGTTTCCTTAGGGAAACTGTCAGTCTATACCATGTCTTTGACAATAGGCGTCAAACAATTCATATTTATTATAGCGAATGGACGTAAAATCGATGCCCTGCTCTGTGATCGTCAGTAGGCCATAGGCCCCCTGGTCAAAGGAAAAGATATCCCTTGGTCGGGCTACCGATCCTGGATTGATCAAACGGACCGTTTTTTCATCACTGACCATCACCTGTTCATCATAGACCACATGGGTATGTCCATACAAAACCAGATCGATGTCTTCTTCTAAAATACGAGCATAGAAATCATCCTGCCATTGGTTTCTGAAATCCATATAATCATCGCCGTGCAGGATCCAGATCTTATGTCCCAAAATGGTCAGAATCCGTTCCGATGGCAACCATCCATAGTCACAATTGCCTTCCACCATGATCCATCCTTGATCATAATACTCATCGATTACTTCTTCCTGCCGAATTTCCGTGTCCCCGCAGTCGATATAATAATCTGCATCCGGGTATTCCTCCTGAATTGCCTGTAATAAGACATATTCTCTGTGACTATCCGATGTCAGTACGATCTTAACGCTCTCCAAAGTACATCCCTCCCGCATTCTGGTTTTATTTAAGCAGATTCTGCCCTTTTTAACAAGTCCATCGCCTTCTGATACTTTTGCACTCTCTTTCTGTCTGCCTCCGTAATATGATCCAACCGTGTCAGATCGCAGTTGTGGGCTAAATCAGCCAATTTGACCGTTCGGGCCAATGGATCTGTGGACAACGTGCGGACATAGTCCATATAAGGCACGAAGATATCATGGGACATCCTGGCTACCGCATGCACGACTTCTTCAGGAAAGCCGGCATTGGTCAGATCCTGCAAAGAATAAGCAGAGTCTTCCACCACATCATGCAGAAGTGCAACACATGTCGTATATTCATCCTTCATCTGTTCAGCCAGATGGAACGGATGGAAGACATACGGCATGCCGTTTTTATCAACCTGATCCTTATGCGCATCAAAACAAATCCTTAACGCCTTTTTGGTCAGCTTTGTATAGATCATATGATTCCCTCCCTTATTCTTTTCGATCATCTTCCAATCTTTTTAAATTCTGGTTGTTCTTCAGCTTTCTTAACGCATTGGCTTCAATCTGGCGGACCCGCTCCCGGGTCACTCCTAATTCATTCCCGATTTCTTCCAGTGTATACACCTTCTGTTGATCAAACCCAAAACGATACACTATGACGAAACGCTCCCGTTCTGTCAACAGCCGGATAGCTTTTAGAACCTCCTCTTTGATTGTCTGTGTTTCAACGTATTTCTCCGGCGAAATAATCTTATCATCGCGTATATACTCTGCCAGGCTGGCATCTTCCTGCTCATTGAGAGGGGTCTGCAGACTGATTGGTTCAAAGGCGATCCGTTTGAGCTCACTGATTTTCTGTTCGGTCGAATTCAAGGCAGCTGCCATTTCTTGGTCAGTTGGGTGTCGTCCAAGCCTCTGATCAAGATCTCTTTCAACCTGGTTCATATCCTTGATCTTCTCTTTGATATGGACCGGAAGCCGGACAGTACGCTGCGTATTATCAATGGCTCGGGAAATGGATTGTTTGATCCACCATGTCGCATAGGTGGAAAACCGACACTGTTTGTCCGGATCAAAAAGACGTACGGCTTTTTCCAGTCCGATGTTGCCTTCATCGATCAGATCCAGGATATCCAGGCCGTTTTTGACAGACATCCCTTTGGCAATCGAGACCACTAAGCGAAGATTACACTCCATCATCTTTAACTTGGCCGATTGACTGCCTTGTTGTACCTGTCGGGCGTAGTATATTTCCTGCTCCTTTGTCAGCAAAGGAAACTGCCCGATCTGATTCAAATACGAACGAAAGGCATCATAAACGATGCTCTTTCTTCCGTTCTGCTGATACATTTCCTGCAGTTGCTGCATTGTTTCTGTTTTCTTTCGTACTTGTGCTTCTTTGATCAACGCCTCCTTTTTCTTAGATCAATCATTCGATAAATGTATGATATCGCGAGAACAGCCAAACCAGTATTGATAAATTGTTTCAATATCCCGTTGGCCGGCATCACATAATATCCGCATGATATGACAAGCCAGCCGATGAGTGCGAAAAGAGCGAACCGTATCCAGTACATACCAGCCGCCTTCTTTAGAGATCACCGGATCCGGTACAAAGTAGCCCATAGCTTTCAGCCACGAACGCATCCTCACGTAATCGTAACTTGTATAATATTCTTCATAGATCCAGATTTCAAAGATGGTTTGCGCATAACGGCTTGTTTCAAACAAGGAGATACAATCCTTTTCATAATACGGTTGTAAACAGGTCAAAATGTATTCCTGGATCCAATCAATGACCATGAAAAATCGGCTTTTTTCTTTGTTTTTGAGAATTTCCTGGTATATATCGTATTCCTTATCTTTACCTATGGATGGAATCAGATCCGTCAGCTCAGCCGGTGGTTCTGGCAGCAACTTCAATAAGTCCCTACACTGGTTGTCATCAAAAAACGCGTAACCGAAATGCTGGTAGGCTGTATTGATCATCAATAAGAATGTATATTCCGATAGAAGCGGTCGCAAATCGAATAGGATCGTCTGTAAACATAGCCATAGTAAAGGATAGACTTCCTTGGTTTTCAATGGAAATTCCGGTTCTTCGCTTACAGACGAGCGTTCATATTCTTCCCCGCCAATGATGTAGCCTTCGATGACATAGACCGCAAACGAATTGATACGAAGCCATTTGCGGGATAAGAAGATCCACAACAGTTGTTGATATTGATCATCACAGACTTCATTTTGATCAATCTCTTCTCTACGCGTCTGTATATAGTAGTAATAGTTCAGATAAAACGATTCCGGATCGTCCAGATGATGGTAGATCCTACACAGATCAAAGCGGATATCTGACTCCAGTGAATACAAATTCGTTTTTATGCCGGAGGCCACCTGCAAAGCCCGTTGAAGCCAACACAGAGCTTGTTCATACTCTTCCAGCTTCGCATATTGTTGGCCGATCAAACGCAGCGTATTGGCTTCGGTATAAATGTCTTTCTGTTCTCGGGCTTGTTCCAGGATCTCAAAATAAACGTTTAATGCCAGATTATAGTATCCATGATCAGCCAGATTCTTCGCTTCCTTTTTCCAGGGTTCTGTATCGTATTTTCCCATGACAAGCTCCTTTCTTTTTATACAAAGATGACGGTATCTGTTTCTTCCTGCTCTCTTTTCCATCCATCGATCTTCATATGAATCGCATCGATCATAGCCAGGATGGCCAGCACCATGGATATCGTAATCAGAAACGGAGACGGAAGAATAAACTGGAATACCTCAAAAAACAACATATACAACATATGTATCACCCATCGGATCGTATAGATCTTTTCCACATCTTCGGGCTGTATCCGTATAAACGGCTTCCAGCCATCCCGCCCTTCTTTTCGGACCAGACCTACCCCTTCAACAAAGCCACAATCTTCTTTTAGATAGATAGGTAATAAAACATGCAGATAGAGCCATTGCTTAAACAGATGATATATCAAAACGGCAATCCCTGTGCTAAACACAAATGCCCAGGCTTTATGGAATAACAGATCAAATGCCAACACATCATAGACATCCAGATCCAAAAATACACAAACAAGGCCCAGCAGGATCATAGAAACCGTAAAGAACAAAATCGGTTTAAGCCTGGACGTATTCTCCTGTAAAGGCAGCTCCAAAATTTCTGTTCCATGCCAATGACGGACCGGTTCCGATTCCTGGGCTCTGTCTATTTTCTGAAGAACACCTGTTCGTTCCATCATCAGAATGAACAGTATGGTCCCCAGACAAACATAGAAATACCACGTATTTTCACAGCAGAACAGCCGGATCATCCCTAAGCCGATACATCCTGCAGCGATTTCCACGAATAAGGATCGTCTATTTTCCAGGATCAAAGCGGTGATAAACAGGCCACCGGAGACAAGTGTATAGAGTGTCTTCAGTTCCCAGGCCAGAGAATCCGTGCCGGTCAACCGGAAACACAATCCATAGAGATCCATAAACTGCACGATATATGGCAATGTCAGCAATAAGCTGGATGTCAGTAAAGGAAAGGAAGCTCGTACCGGCTTTTTAATAAATGTCGCCAAGGCCGTCGCATATCCCATGCACAACAGAATCCCGCTGCATAAAGGAAGCACAGCCACCCACTGGAAGCCAACATTCATCAACATCCCATGTGCATCTTTGTGTACGCGGAATAAAAACCACTCCTGGGAACTATATGATAAAAAATAACCGATTCCTAATAACACGATGGCGATGACATATCGCCGGTTGGAACGTACGTTCATGATCCTTTCCTCCCTTCCTTTTTAAGTGTCTATTAACAACACAAACCTCTCCAGGACACATTGGGCCGGATACGCCTCAAAAAACCGATACGTAACATCCGTATGGTAATGACCCATATACCATTTTTGAAACGTAGTACGCTCCGCTATATTCTGTAGATACCGATTTAACCGATCGGGTTCTTTGGGATGCGAAAAGGCCAGAATATGTCTTTCCAGATCGGTAGGAGCGCAATGTGTCAGGACATAGTCTACGGTATGATCATGTTTCTTCAGATTCTTTAGGCCTTCCTGCATTTCCTGTTCACTGGGCAGTTCCTGTGTCCAGTAGGACTGTCCGAGAATCCGATAGAACCATCCCTTCTCATTCATTTCTTTTACTTGGATCGGAAACTTCGGATCATCCGGATCCAAAACGCCATGCACAATATCACGGCTCAGCCCGCCGCCAAAAGTAAAGACCTTCCGGCCAGCCAGGATAAAGACTTGGCCCCGCATCAGATGATAGATGTGGCTGCGTATTTCATGGATCTTTCCATGGTTCCACATTTTGACAGGAAATGTTTCCAATAAATCATGATTTTCATGGTTCCCATCAACAAAGCATAATGTAAAAGAAAGTTGGTTTAAACGATCCAATGCCTCTTGTTCCGATGCAGAACCGGACCATAGTCCCCCGAAATCCCCTAACACAATCACTATATCTTCCTTGGTCAGATTCGACATCTCTTCTTGAAAGCGGTAAAGCTTATCAAAACACCCGTGACAATCCCCTGTCAGAAATACACGCATCGTCCCACCTCACTTTGTAACGGAAATAGAATCCTCTTCCAGATATCCCAGATTCTTTAATCGTTTCCTCTGTTCTTTAACTTCATTCAGATGTCGATCCCATAAAGTCCGGATCTGGTTTTCTTCATGAATCAGAAATGCCGGTATCATAGTCCGTCCATCAATCATCCACAATAAGAGAGGATCTTCCTTGATCTCATCATACAGATAACGTACCTGCAGACTTTGTTCATTCATTGTATTGATCAGTTCACTGACTTCTTCTTTTGTGTGACGATCATCCATCACTCCAATCAAGGAGCCGATTATGAAGGTGTCACGTACCAGTAAGACATACGTTGTATACAGTCCATCTTCCGATTCTTCCTGTGGATCATAATACAGATGACTGGATGGATCCGGATTATTCGGATGTAAGGTAAAGCCCATATGGATCAACATGTTTTCAATGGTTTCCATAGTCACCTCCAAAAAGTTTTATACGAAAGGATGTTCAGTTTACCAAAAATAATCGAAAAATCAAGGGTGTTTTTCAAAAAAATATTGGCTGTAGGATCCAGGATCCTAAGCCAGTATTTTCTAGGTATTCTTTTTCTTGCCACGATGTTTAAAATCTTCGTCAATACGGGTTTTCCAGTCACTTCACAATCTTTTTAAAAAAAGTTTTCTGCATAAAATAATAAAATCCCATCTCCGTCTACATTTATTATGTTTTGTATGTCTGCTTTCGTGCGATCATACCCTGTATAGCACGAACCGTAAATGCATATAAAAAACGGGAAATTCCGTAATCTCCCGCTTATAATCTCCATAATCATTGATAAAAAATATTTCCTAGCCCTTTATAGCCTTTCCAAGACCTCATTCATGATCCGGGCCTCCCATCCTTTCACAGAGAATAATTGTTATATTATCTTTTCCACCACGTTCTAATGCTTTCTCTAACAAGTTTCGTGTACTTTCCTCAACGCTTCCCTTTGCCATAAAGGCATGGATTTCTTCTTCATTCAACATATCCGTCAGTCCATCACTGCATAAAAGATATCGTAGAAAGGTATTTAACGAATACGCTGAAATGGCTGGTGTCAGCCATGTGTATTCTTCATTGATTCCAATATATTGCGTCAGCTGTGGTTTTCTGTCCAGTAAATTCAGTTCCCTTAATATCGATGCCGTTGTATGGTCGATCGACACTTGTTCTAAACCATCCGGCCGCCAACCAAAGATACGACTGTCCCCTACATTACAACAGTACATCTTTCCCTGATGGTGCAATAACAGTGCGGCTGTCGTTCCCATAATTCCATAATCATTTTCCTGAGCGGTTAAAAAGACACTGTCATTCATAGAAAGGCAAATATCCTTCAAAAAGGAAACCGGCTCATTCATGCCTTTCTTTATACATTCACGCATGGTACAGGCAGCCAGATAAGAAGCTTTTTCCCCATAAGCTTCACCACCTAAGCCATCAAATAACCCGACGCAAAAACTCTGGTCTTGATCCTTAAATGTAGAGACCATCAGCTTGCTGTTGGTGTGCTCTTCGTCTAAAACTGTAGAAAAAAAACAGAGATTGTCTTCATTATTTTCTCTTACTTTGCCAATATGCGATATGGCACTTAACCGAAATCCCTGCTCACTATCATCGGAAGATGTCCTCTCCCTGAATATCTGAAACATATGTGACTCCCATCCTCTTAAAACTATAAGTAGCTTTATTATATAAAGATTCTTCATTAAATTCAATAAATCCACATTCGTTTCATCCACATTTATACACAAAAAAAGTCAGCATTTACACTGACTTTTATGCATCTGAACGGGCAAATCCGTTTTTCATATGACAGCTTGCGGTATACAACACCTGTTCCAACAAAGCATCGGTTTCCTTTTGTACCATATTGGCTATGACATCGTTGCATTGTTCCAGATAACCGTGAATCCCTTCCTTTTCACTGCTTAGATCAAACTCCTTGATCAGCTGATTGCCTTTGGCATGCACTGTATTCTGATATCTTTCAATCAAATTGGCTGTGGCATGATAATGCGCATCGGCCAAGGCCCCTATGATCCGGTTGGTCCAGTAGAAGTTTTCCGTTGTCACCTGCTGCCCGGTATTAGAAAAATAATCCGGTGTTTTTGTTACATTGGCATAAAAAGGCACAAACGCATTAAACACGTTGGATCCCATCGCTATCCATTGCACCGCCATGATATCCTTTGGCAGATACGGACGTAACTGTAATAGCGATACAAAGTTGGTACGATTGACCCCAATTGAACGATATATGTTTTTTTGCGATCCTTTTCCATACGGATCATAAGCCGTTCCCTGGAAATGACGGGACAATACGATCTTTACATCCTCGGGTGTGATCTTCTTTTCCGGAACCCGGGACCATGGAAGAGTATCCGATTCCGGTGTATAGTCTGCCTGCTGTCCATACCAACAGGATGTGGTCGGATTCAAATACCTCTGAATATCCCATGCCCGTGGTGTATTGTATGTATGATCTGCATCATCATGGCTTCCAAAGGCAGCACGAGCATCAAAATCCGTTACTTCGTATAGATTTGTATCATGAAATCTCAGATCCAGATGATTGGTCTCTATAAATTCAACCAGATCTTTTGAACACATATGATCCTTCTGCTCTCCATAGGCATCTTTAAAATCAAAGGAATCGATTCCCAGTTGATTGGGCATCACAACATAGCTGTCATCCGGGACCCGTTTAGCCATCCAGTGATGGCCACCAATGGACTCCAGCCACCAGATTTCCTCTACATCGCTGAAGGCAATGCCATTCATTTCATAGGTTCCATACATCTCCAGATATTTTCCCAGCAGCACAACACCTTCCCGGGCAGAATGGATATAAGGTAATACGATCGTCAACAGATCCTCTTCTCCGATTCCGCCTTCCACCAAAGGATCGGCGCCCAACACTCTTGGATTGGACGTAATCGTCTCGGTTTCCGACATCGCAACATTCTCTTCATTGATACCGGCTTCTCCCCAGACTCCCTCATTATCCAGGGCATTCGGTACCGCTGTATACCGAAGAGCCTTCACCGGCAGATCGATATGCACTTTGGAGATCACCGATTGATAAGCAGCCGGCTGCTCCTGTGGATTGACCACTATAAATTTCTTCGGTGTAAATTGTCCGGCCGGTGAATCTTCGTTACGTGCCACCATGGTCGAACCATCATACGTTGCGTTTTTTCCCACTAAAATTGTTGTACAAGCCATATTCTTCCTTCTTTCTATTATTTCCAAGTATAACCAGCTGCAGACAACACTGTCTGCGCTTTATCAAAATTCTCTTTTTTCACAAAGAGATAGTCAGTATTATAGGTCGAAACCACAAAGATTCCGATCATATGTTCTGCCAGTAAAGCTGCGATCGGGGCCAGGATACCGATCAATGAAAAATCCAGTGTTCCCGTGATCCGAAATCCTTTCCAGCCATCTTCTCTTTCCAGGGTTGGATCCGGCACATCTTCGGTTTTACAGACAACGGACAGCTCTTGGTCCGTTTTAGATACAAAACAATAGTCGCCTATGCCTTCCGGAAATCGGTCCACCTTACATACAGTAAAATCCGCCGTTAGTTTTTCCAATTCCATTTATAACACCTTCTCCATCAATGTTTTCTGGATTCCAAAGCCCATCGCTTCATAAAAAGCCCGGGCTCCATCATTGCCTTGCCATACATGCAAAGTAACATTATCACAACCTTGTTGTCGGGCATACTGGATCACATAATCATACAATTGTTTTCCCACATGTTGACCACGAGCAGCTCCATCAACACACAGATCATCAATATATAATGTTTTTCTATCATGCATATTAGCAATCCCTTTGATTTGCTGCATCTGGCAGAAACAATACCCTAGCACTTCATCCTTATCATCGGTATAGACAAATACCGGTGTCTGCTTATTTTCAAAAATAGACATTAATTCCTCATCGGTATATTTTTTTGTTCCTGCAATAAAAATATCCGGTCGTATTTCTTCATGAATGGCAAGCACCTGATACAGTAAACGGTCAATAGCTTCCAGGTCCTTTTTCTGAGCTCTTCGAATCATATGAGATCCTCCTAATACTATTTATTTATTGTAATACTGTCATACATAAAATTCAAAAGAAAGACCCTGTTTTAAATCCCAAGCATATAGACCATCACATAGTCATCCATAACATATCCATGACCAATGTCATTGACTTCTTCTTTTACAATCGTAAAGCCCATCTTCCGATATGCCTGCACCGCACAGTTATGCCGATTGACATTTAAACGGATCCTCTTCAAAGAAAGTTTTTGAGCTGTTTTAATCACAAAATCCAGCATCTCATAAGCAAGCCCCTGGCCCCTTTTCTCTTTACAAAGATAGAATTTGCTCAAGTACAGATATTCTTTTTCTTCTTTCATAGAAAGAAATCCGATATCTTTTTCCTGCTCTTTCACAAAATAATACTGATAGGAAGCCATCTGATTTCGGATGGATGGCTCACTCTGAAACAATGCCAGCATATAATCATTTTGTTCCTTTCCGATCAAAGGATCAAAATGTTCTCTTACTATGGAAGTAGCTAAAGCTGACATACGAGCTACCTGTGATTCAGTTAACGCTTCAAATTCCAACATATTTGTATTATACCTTATGCCAACCAAAAATAGAGCAAGAACCTATATTCTCAATGCCAGTAAATTAATGGTATTGCCTATATTCTTGCTCTATTTTTTAATTGTTTTAATTATCAAACATATTATTCTCTAAGTTAATTCTGTATATAGTTCATTCCATCGGTTAATAATATCTTCCCGATTTTTCTGCAGATAATCATAATCCAACTCAACAATATTTAAATCCTCCTGATCCGGGAGGTCAAATAGTTCAGCCTTTCCATTGGATGGTCGCCCGGCACTGGCCTGGTCTCTGGCATCCTGGAATTCAGCGGATGATATCAGATCCACCATAGCTTCAGCAGCTGTCGGATTTGGTGCACTCTTTACGATAGCAACTCCACCTGGCATGGCGGTATTTCCTTCTTCCATATAAACAATACGAATTGGTGCGCCATCCTTGATGATAGCTGCTACGCTCGATTCATAAGATAACCCGACTACATATTCGCCATTACTTACAAGGTTGAATACATCTTTGGAGGATGTAGTAGAGAATGTTGAAGGAATCAGCTTTTCAATGTATTCCCAACTTTTTTCATCATTAAAAGAATCTCCCATGGTTGCCAAGATTGTTTGTAGTTGCCTCCATCCGCTTGAAGTAGAATCCGGAGCAGCCAGGATGATTTTTCCTTCTAAAGCCGGATCCAGTAAATCTTCATATCCCTGAATATCCAGTCCCAGCTCTTGTTCCAGCTCTTCGTTCACACATAAGCACATAACTTGTACATCGTAATACGTAATGTAACCTGCCTCATCATGATAAAGCTGTTCATCATCACAAGCGGCCGTATAAGGACGAAGAATATCATGATACATATCTCCATCCGCTGCAAACTGCCCACCCAATAAAACATCGCAGTCTGTGGATTCATCACTTCGTATACGTGTTGCCAAAGTTCCTACAGAATCCGCCTGTAGCTCCAGTTCACAGTTAGGATAATACTTGTTCCATAGCTCACGGACGACTTCCTGCTGGGTTTCTTCCATTGTTGTATAGCAAGTCAGTTTCCCTGTAACTTCATCTACGTCTTTCACATAATACGGTCTTTCCACACTTGTTGCATCATCTTTTCCATTATTTGATGTGTTGCTGTTTGAGCAACCGAACATCGAAACCGATAGTACCGAAATCAAAACCCCTGTCATTAATTTTTTTATTATTTGATTCATAATCACCTCATTATATTTTCATGTCTTTTGGATCTGTAAATTTCATATATACAATTAAGCATAGTACCGTGAATACCATCGTAATGGTTGCAAAGACTGCAGCCACACCATAGATACCGCTGGTAATTGATGTGTATGTACTGATAGTCAAAGTAATCGTTTGATTATTGTAGAGAATAACACCTGAGCTCATTTCTGTCAGTATCGAAACAAAACTTAGTACTGCTCCGGATATAATACCACTAGACATCATAGGAACCGTTATTTTTGTAAAAGTTGCTATTTTCCCAGCTCCCAAACTTAAAGCCGCTTCTTCCGTACTGATTGGTACTTTCATCATAGCCGCTGTGGCGGACCGCGATGTAAACGGCATCCGGCGTATGACCAGTGCCAAGATCATAATAAAGAGCGTTCCGGTAATATTCAGTGGTTCTTTGCTGAACGAAATAACTAGAGCGATACCGATGACGGCTCCCGGCATTATATACGGCATCATAGAGATAGTATCAATGGCATGGTTCAACAGATTGCTCCTTCGAACGACTAGATATGCAATCAACACAGCAATCACGATTACGATAGCTAAAGTACAAAAGCTGATTATTAACGTATTGCCTAGAGCTCTTATCAGCATTTTTTCCATTGCCTTCTGATAATTGATCAGTGAATATCCTGGTTTTAGAATGCTGTTGGAATAGTTTCGAAATGACATATTGACAATATATACCTGTGGCAGTAATGCCAAAGCGACCAGAATGTAACAAAACAAGTGCATACATAGATTTCTAAAACCATGTGCCTGCTTTTTCTGGACCGGATGCAGAGCATTCATTGTAAATTTGAAATGGCTGGAAACAACTTTTTGTAAGATAAAAATCAAAGCTGTTGCAGTAATAGCAATCACACTCATCGTTGCAGCGAAATGATAGTCTGCTCCGTTTTCTCCCAGATATTGATTGTAGATCAATACCGGAAACGTCGTATATCCTCGACCAATCAGCACCGGTGTTCCAAAATCAGCAAAGGACCGCATAAACACAAGCAGAGCCGCAGCCAGGATCGTTGGCATACTCAAACCCATGATGACCCTTTTAAATTTTTCAATTCCCTTGCATCCCATACTTTCTGCTGCTTCCATCAAGGATTGATCAATATCCTTGAAAGCCCCGTTCATATAAATCATGACCAGTGGAAAAAACTTCAATGTTTGTACAAATACGATGCCTCCGAATCCATAGATAGACCATCCATGAATTCCGATTGCTTTAAGCAATCCTGTAATCAATCCTGCATTTCCCATCAACAAGATCCATGCATACGCTCCAATAAAAGGAGCAGACATAGAGCATAACAAACATAGCACAAACAAAACTTTGCTCCCCTTTAAATGATAGAAAGAGAAAAAATACGCAAATGGTATTCCCAGAAACAGGCAAGCAATCGTTACACAGGATCCAATTTTGATACTATGAAGGATGGATCCATAATAGTATTCCTTTGAAAAAAAGGATTGAAACCCGGTTAAAGTGAAACTTCCGTTGACATATACGGCTTCTTTAAGCAATTTTCCGATCGGGTACACCAAGAAACAAAGAAAGAATAAGAACAAAAGGAATGAGATCCATTTCCACACATCCATTTTTTTAGTCGGATTCATAAACAGAATGAACAACTCCTTTCATAATGGACTGCTCACTATCCATATCAAATACATTGATTTTTTCTTTCTTAACACCCAGATATACTTTTTGGCCAATCTCATACTCTACACCTGGTTCGGATTCATAAGTCATTTCAATCCATTCCACCAGCCCTATATCAAGAATAAACTGCGTAGTGGCTCCTAGAAAAATCCTGTCCTTTACCACTGCCGGAATTCCATCCGACCGCTTCAGAACCCATTCTTCCGGACGAATGGATACTTTAACGGTTCGATCAAAGATTTCACCATCACGAATCGTATCGAGGATAATTTCTTCATCAAAAACTTCCAGAACCGCTTGGTTATCCTTTTTGACAAGTCTTCCTTCTAAAATATTCGATTTTCCAATAAATGTTGCTACAAACAAGTCTTTAGGCCGGCTATAGATATCCGACGGTTTTCCACAATGGCGGATCACCCCTTGATCCATGACAGCGATACGATCAGAAATAGCCATAGCTTCCTCTTGATCATGCGTCACATAGATTGTTGTTGTTCCGACTTCTTTTTGTATATGGCGAATAGCTCCTCTCATTTCAACCCTGAGCTTTGCATCAAGGTTTGATAATGGCTCATCCATCAACAATACATCTGGAGATATAACCAAAGCTCTAGCTAAGGCCACCCGTTGCTGTTGTCCTCCGGAAAGATTCTGAGGCATTCTGTCAGCATATTGATCAACATGTACCAGTTTCAAAAAACGGTCGGATCGTTTTCGCATTTCTTCCTTAGATATCTTTTTGTATTTCAAACCAAATTCCACATTTTTTCTAACAGTCATGTTTGGAAAGATGGCATAGTTCTGAAATACCATGCCAATCCCCCGCTTTCCAGGATCCATATCATTGATCTTTATATCGTTAAAATAGAAGGAACCCCCTTCGATGGAATTAAAACCGGCAATCATCCGAAGCAATGTCGTTTTTCCGCAGCCAGATGGTCCTAACAATGTAAAAAACTCTCCATTATTCACCTGCATCGATAAATCAGGAATGACCGTTACATCCCCATATTTTTTTACCGCATGATCCACTGTAATCGTGACACTCATTGACACTCCTCCTTATATGTAAGCGCTTACTGTTGATAGTATTATAAAAAAGAGCAAACAATAAAACTACCGCCAATCTTACATAAAAGGGGGAAAATCCTACACTCTCTGTGTCTTCAAATATTCTCGAGGAGATAGATCTGTATACTTTTTAAATACATGTGTAAAATACTTATAATCAATATATCCACATAACGATGCCGTTTCTGTTACTGTTTTTCCGGCTTTAAGATATCGTTGCGCTTGTTCGATACGGTAACGGTTTAGATACTCCGTAAATGTTATTCCCATCTCCTGTTTAAATTTTTGATGTAAATAGGTCTGAGAATAATGCAGCCGATGAACCAAAACCTTCATGGATAACTTTTTCGTATACTCCTTATGGACAATATCGACCATCTGACGAACAACAGGATTTTCTGATGAGGGGTCTTCCGAAAGATATTCGATCTTTGTATCTTGTTTCTTCCCTCTTAGACCAATATCACAAATATTTTTAGCATCCTTTAATACGGATATCAGTTCATTTCGATCCAGTGGCTTTAATAAATAACGGATCGCACCATATCTCATAGCCTTTTGAGCATATTCAAATTCCGAATATCCGGATAAAAGAATGGAAAAATAATTTCCATCTTTATATGTTTTTTCCAACATTTCCAAACCATCCATAATTGGCATATTCACATCTGTAATGACAATATCCGGCTGTAAATATCGGATTTTTTCCATCCCTTCTTTACCGTTGGCAGCCTGTCCGATAATCTCATATCCGTAAGTTTCCCAGTCAATTTGATTTATTAATCCTCTTCGTATAATGGATTCATCTTCTACGATCAGTACTTTATACATGTTCATCCTTCTTTCTTTCTATATGAATATAAACAATCAATCCATTTGGTTGATTGTCCGTTACGTACAGCTTGCTTTTTTTTCCGTATTCTAGATATAACCGTCGGGAAAGATTCCGCAACCCAATCGACTTTGTATGATGATCATGATTCCTTAAGTCTTCATCCAGTGCTTTTCGCTCCGCATCTGACATACCTGGACCATCGTCTTTTACCGTTATGATGAGGATGTCGTTTTCAACAACTGCCGTTACTTCTATATGAAGATCCATTTGTACTTTAAAGCTGTATTTAATGCTGTTTTCCAATACCGGCTGAAGAAAAAGTTTTGGTACTTTATAATCAAGAGCAGATTCTTCAATAGAAAATTCACAAAACAAACGTTCTTCAAAGCGCGTGCATTGAATATCGATATATTGCTGGATATATATAAGATCGTTCCCAAAGGAAACTTGACGATTATTTAAATCGACAGAATAGCGAAGTATCTTTGTGAATTTCAAAATAAGCGACTCAGCTTTCGGAGGATCTGATAAAACCAGATTCCGGATCAATTCCAGCGTATTATACATAAAATGCGGATTCATCTGCGCTGTCAATTGATTATATTCGAAACGATTGTTCAATTTTATCAGCTCCGTATTTTTCATATGAAGTGCCTCTATCGCATCCAGCATTTCATTGATTTGTCCGGCGATTTCTGCAAACTCATCTTTTCTTGATGATTGAATTCGATGATTCCGATCTACCTGGCCGATTCTGCGAATTTCACCGACTAGTTCGTCAACTGCCTCACTTTGATTGATTGCCATCGAACGAGCCATGGATCGTGCACTCCAGATCCATAATCCACCGGTAATGATAAAAAACAACAATTCAATCCATAAAACATTTTCCTGCTGATCATATACCATTGAATAGAACCGAATATCTTGTTGTTTACTGGTATATGTCTCCACCCAATAGCATTGATGCGAGTCAGTCCATAGACCGCTGCCCTTTTGTTCAAACTTGTTATGTGGAGAAATCCAGGCATGTTTGCTAGAATAAAGAATATTTGAACGTCCATCTGTAATGACCCCGTCAAATGGCCTGTCAGCCAAAACTGTATTCCAGTCGGAACCTGAAACAAATAAAGTAATGTAACCATCCTCTAATGGAAATATATACATAGGATCAGCATACTGTCCGGTTTCATAATAGACAGAACGATAAATGTTTTGTGCATCTGCTTTATGGCACACAGCCCGGTTATATTCTAAAAGATAGCTGGTCATTTTCCCTTCTCCCATGGATGTATACACAACATTTCCATTCTGGTTGATAATCAAAACATCACTGTATACAAGCGTATCTTTATTAAACTGGCGGAACAAGTTTCTAAACGTATCCAAGTCTCTTTCGTTTAGTGTTTTCAACACGTTCTCATCCTGCAGGAAAGAACAATTCTGATTTTCAATTATATGATGGGTTTCTTTTAGTAATTGCATATGTTTTTCAGCATTTCTTTGCATGGATATACGGCCTATCATCCATTGACACAATAAAAAAAGTGCTGCACTGAATAAGACCAAACAAACGATTTGCCTGGTCACTGATTTTTGCAGCACTTTTCTATAAAGGTTAAGGGTATGGCTTCTGTCGATTCTTTTCGGTTTCATATACACGGAGTCTCAATTATTTTCCACTCAAAATTCTATGATGATATTTTCAGTATAACGAAACCAACAATTTACAAGATACCCAAAAAGAAGATAATTCAACCCATTTTAAGTAATTTATATATAGATGCATAATTTAATAAACCTTTTCATTTTGTTAGGATCGCACAATTTCTACGAACATCCTTTTAACATCAAAAAACCTCCTATTCAGGAGGCTGCATCTTTTTATTGTTTCAAATAACTGCACGCTGCAATGGCTGCCATCGCTCCATCAGCACATGCTGTGGCTACCTGCCGCAAGGATTTGGTCCGACAATCCCCAGCTACAAAAAGACCCGGTGTTTTTGTCAAACAAGCTTCATCCGCCTGTATATAGCCGGACGCATCCAGATTGGTCAGTTCTTTAAAAATGCCGTTGTCCGGGACCAAGCCTACAGCCAGGAATACTCCATCACAGGAAACGATTTGTTCCTTTCCGGCTTGTTCATATCGAACCCCTGTCAGCCTGCCGTCCGTCAGTTCATACCCTAACACTTTTGTGTTGACATGGGCTGTCACGTTAGGATGGTCAAATAGCTGATCCTGGGATTTCTGATCAGCTGTGAAAAAAGGCATATCCTGTAAAAGAATCAGTTCCTTGACTATATCCACCAATAAATTGGCTTCCACAAAAGCAGAGTTGCCGCCACCGATCATCACAACGGTTTGATCTTTATAGAAATCACCGTCACATACCGCACAAAAGCTGATTCCATCGCCAATCAGATCTTCTTCATGTTCCAGTCCCAACAACCGATGCGTTGTCCCGGTGGCGATGATGACACTTTTTCCCTGATACGTATTTCCTTCCAGAGTCTGTACATAGAAGATGTTCTCTTTTTTTACATCCATGACTTCTTCCAGTGTCACTTCGGCACCTTGCGCCATGGCCTGGTCCAAAAACTTGTCCGCAAAGACATCGCCGCTGATACTGGTAAAACCAGGGATATTCTCTACCTTCGGCGAATTTACGATCTGTCCGCCAAAGACACTTTTTTCAATGATAAGAACCGATTTCCCATTCCGGAGGCCATACACGGCTGCGCTAAGACCAGCCGGTCCACCTCCGATCACAATCATATCAAACATATTTTTTCTCCTGCCTATGATAGAAACGGCTGAGCTGTAGAACAGCCCAGCTGTATGTAAAATCTTTTTTAGCTCAAATTTCTATGAGCTTTCATCCATTCGATGGCAGCCGTAGCTCCTACATAACGCGTACCATCCGGATCAATAATCGTTGGTGTCTGTGTAATATTCAGTTCTCTGGCTATATCCATATTCTCCGAGCAGTTTACGGAATTGTATTCGACTTTTCCGATTTTAAAGCGTTGTTCCGCCCCTTTACATTTCGGGCAGTGGTCTTTGACATACATCGTCGGAATCCCGCCGCTGACACTGGCCGCCGCTACGTTCGGTTCTTCTTCCTGTTTGTCGGAAAGGATCCGGTTTTCCGGCAGGTGGCTGTGGCTTAATACATATTCCTTCCGATCGGCAAATTCCTGTGTTTTTCCCTTATTCCAGTTCTGTACCGGGCGATAATAGCCGGTGATCCGGCTGTATACCTCGGTCTTCTTTCCACAGATCGGACATTCCATCACTTCCCCATTGATATAGCCGTGATCGGCACAGACAGAATATGTCGGGCTCATCGTATAGTATGGTAACCGATAGTTTTCACTGATCTTGCGTACCAGGTTGGCCGCCGACCGCCAATCCGGTAGACGCTCCCCTAAAAACGCATGGAAGACGGTTCCGGAGGTATACAATGTCTGCAGTTCATCCTGGATATCCAGAGCCGCAAAAATGTCTTCAGTAAATCCGACCGGCAGGTGGGAACTGTTTGTATAGTATGGATCGCCGGCATCGTTGGCCGTGATGATATCCGGATATCTTTCCTTGTCGATCTTAGCCAGACGGTACGAAGTACTTTCCGCCGGTGTCGCTTCCAGATTGTACAGGTCACCATACATTTCCTGGTAATCAGACAGTTTATTACGCATGAAGTTCAATACGTTCTTCGAGAATTCCTGCGTTTCCTTATGCGTCATATCCTTACGGATCCATTTTGCGTTCAAACCGGCTTCATTCATGCCCACCAGACCAATGGTCGAGAAGTGGTTGTTGAATGTACCCAGATAACGTTTCGTGTATGGATACAAGCCCTGATCCAGCAGCTTTGTGATGACATCACGTTTCACCTTCAAGGAACGGGCAGACAGATCCATAATATGAGATAAACGCTGGTAGAAATCTTGCTCATCTTTTGCCAAATACGCAATACGAGGCATATTGATCGTTACCACACCGACAGAACCTGTCGATTCTCCAGAGCCGAAGAAACCACCGGATTTTTTACGTAATTCACGCAGGTCCAGGCGCAGACGACAGCACATGCTTCGTACATCGCTTGGCTCCATATCGCTATTGACATAGTTGGAGAAATATGGTGTTCCATATTTTGCGGTCATCTCAAAAAGCAGCTTGTTGTTTTCGGTTTCCGACCAGTCAAAGTCTTTTGTGATAGAATAGGTCGGAATCGGATACTGGAAACCACGGCCATTAGCATCGCCTTCGATCATCAATTCGATGAAAGCCTTATTGACCATGTCCATCTCTTTTTTACAATCTTTATATTTAAAATCGAGTTCTTTTCCACCTACGATACATGGCTGCTCAGCCAGATCGTCCGGAACTATCCAGTCTAAAGTAATATTGGTAAATGGCGCCTGGGTTCCCCAGCGGCTTGGTGTATTGACACCATAGATAAAGCTCTGAATGCACTGCTTTACTTCTTTATAGTCCAGGTTGTCTACACGGACATACGGAGCCAGATATGTATCAAAGGAAGAGAAAGCCTGGGCACCGGCCCATTCATTCTGCATGATACCTAAGAAGTTGACCATCTGATTACAAAGGGTTGATAAATGGCTGGCCGGCGCTGAAGTGATCTTACCAGGCACTCCACCTAGCCCTTCCTGGATCAGCTGCTTCAAAGACCATCCGGCACAATACCCTGTCAGCATGCTCAGATCATGGATATGTACATCACCGTTACGATGTAAATTTGCGATTTCCGGATCATAGATCTCACTTAGCCAATAGTTTGCGGTAATGGCACCGGAGTTGGACAGGATCAATCCCCCGACAGAATAAGTAACTGTCGAATTTTCCTTCACACGCCAGTCCAGAGCCTTTACATAGCTGTTGACCAGTTCTTTATAATCCAGCATGGTCGCATTCATGTTACGGATCTTTTCACGTTGTTTACGATACAAAATATAATTCTTGGCAACATCCCCGTAACCAGCTTGGATCAGTACTGCTTCTGCGCTGTCCTGGATGTCTTCCACATCGATCATGTCATTTTTGATTTTCGGTTCAAAATCGCTGGTCACCTTTAAAGCCAGTAAATCGATAATACTCGGATGGTATTGTTTACCGGTCCCTTCAAAAGCTTTTGTAAGTGCTGCAGATATTTTCGCAATGTCGAATTCAACAATTTTTCCATCCCTTTTTTTTACTTGATACATTATTTAACACCTCTCAATTCTGTACCAGGCAAAATCGCCTTTGCTCTCTTACAAATTTCTTCCATTTCTTCCTTCGTGTAAGCACTCAATCCCTGCTTTATACATCTTCCACTATCCACAAACTGCTGCAGATAATAACGTTTCGTCCCTTTGATCATCTTCGCTATAGAAACAATGTCCTCTTCGGTATGAAGCTCTTTTACAACCGTGGTTCGAAATTCATAATCAACTTTTTCTTTGAATAAAAACGCTATACTCTTTTTAATGAGGTCCTTTCGGAAAACAGCTTCCGGGATCCCTGCCGTCATGGCATATTTATCCATGGTGTTTTTTACATCCATAGCTACATAATCAATCATACCGGTTTCTACGATCTGTTCCAGCCGGTCCGGAAATAATCCATTGGTATCCAGCTTTACCAGGTATCCCATATTTTTGATTGCTGCAACGAATGCCTCCAGTCCCGGCTGCATCAACGGTTCTCCACCAGTAATACATACCGCATCCAGGATGCCTTTCCGTTTCTTCAAAAAAGAAAGAAGTTCTTCCGGATCGATCCATTCAAGATCTGAAGGAACAAAAACCAGATCTCGGTTATGGCAAAACGGGCACCGCATATTGCACCCACCCAGAAAAACCGTACATGCCACCTGATTGGGATAATCCAGCAATGTCAATTTCTGGATTCCGCCGATCCTGATTTTTTCATATCCTTTCTCATTCATAATGAAGCTCCTCAAAATTAGTTGAACCTTCAACTGTTTCTACTTCATTCTATAAAATAGGAAGGCGGTTCGTCAACACAAATCTATAAGAATTTTGATAATATTATGCGTATTAATACACATAATAAAAACTGTTTATCCACAATAGACAAACAGCCTTTATATTCTATATTTATAGACTTGATTCTTCTGTATCCACCTTTTCAAACCGATAGATCTGCCGGATATTGGGGTACTTTTCCTTATCTACCACACTCATAAATAGATCATAAGGACGCGCATACGTTTTAAAAGGCGCATACAATGCCTGATAAACCACCAGCTTTTCACCGGTTTCACTATGATCGGCCAGCGCCAGGATCCGGTATAAATACATCGACGATACCTGGGATACTGTCTCCCTTTTAAAATGGCGGACGATGTCGCCTACATGAAAGATTCGTGCGTTCATACGATCACAAAGAACAATCCCAGAAAGGTGATAAATCCAGCTATGTTGACGGCAGCCGGAATCCGGAAAATCAATAAAGGAATTCCAATCAACATCGGATTCAGGATATACGCCCAACCGGGAAGATCGGTACGGCCGGTAAAAACAGCTGCAAACAGGGCTCCCGAATAGATCAACAGTCCTAGATAACAAACATACATGGTAAGAGACGATCTCCGAAAATATTCATTAACTGCCCCCAGCGCTTCCCTGGTCCGACCCAGATGAACATAAAACCATTCCGCACTGCCACAGATTACATGATGGGCAATGCCCGGAAGAAAGAATAAAACACCTGCAATGTACATAGCTGTCGCATGGCCACGCGAAAAAGATTCCATCCATTGAGCCAGCTTCATATAGCCAAAAAAACACAAGGTCAAAGACAGCACACCGAGAAGGATCGAGACCATTAAGGAGGTTTCGGATTTACCTTCAAAAATACGTGCCATTTTCTTCGGATCATTCATCATATGGAAAGAAAACCGGCCTTTGGGCAGATAGATCATCAAACAATCGGTAATCCCGCACAAAACATGTGCCAGGGCCGTCATTAAGACGACTGCTTTTATACTCATAATATCCTCCCTTACATAAAGGCATGTCACATTGACATTTCCAATGTTTCTATTCTACTTCATAATTTAATTTCCGTATAGATTCTTTTCTGTTCAAAGAGCTCCGATTTCATCAATATCATCCTTTCCGCTTTCATTGAAAACGGTTCAAACGCAATCTCTTTTTGCCCCGGCCATTCGATCCGGGCGTTCCGTATCAATGTTACATGCCCTCTGAACGACGTCCCTGCAAGATCAAATCCCCCTTCTTTTAACCGTTGTACAAGAATTCTTTGCGCTTGGTTCAGCTCTTCATTTTCTTCGATTCCCAGCCACCACAAATCTTTTTTACGATGAAAAACACCGATCTCAGAAAAAGTGATCACCATCTGTTCAAACGGAAAGCTCATCGCATGTTGAATACGAGGCAAATCCGCTTCATTTACCTCTCCTAAAAAAGCCAGAGTGATATGCAGGTTCTCTGCAGATACAATACGGCCTTTCCCATAAGATAAAAGCTGTCTCTGAAGTCCCCCGATCTTCCTTTTTGCCTGCTGGTCCGGGACGATACAAATAAATGCACGCATGATCTTATCCCAGCCAGTAAATCAATCCGGACAACATACCGATAAACAAACTCAGTCCAAGTGTCCATGACACCGATGCAATGACAGACTGTTGATGGATCCTAAAAAAAGGATACGGTCCATCTATACGACGTACCCCATTCAAATATAGCATTATCACACCATAGACGATCGTGAACATGATAGGAATCCAGAGGATCTGCCATGATTGCGGATGGTGCTCCCACAAAAAATAAGAAATTGTAGATAATACCGGACATAAAGTATGATGATACAGACCGTTGCCTCGGATCAGCAGCTCTTTGGCATCGCCACCCATGGGAATCAGAACACATATGGTAATGATGAATGTCATCACCAGCATACAAGTACTGAGATATCGTAACCAAACGATATCTCCGATGAGAACATAGAGCAAAGAACTGACAAACGTCACCATATTCGATAGCTGGGTATAATACGCAAAAACCCTCCATTTACGACGGGATATACTGATCTGCAGACCGATGATCTCCAGAATCAAGTTGATCAAATTTGCATACCATGCCATAGTCTGTCCTCCTGTTTTTATTATAGCATTGACAATTACCAAAAGAAAAAGCCGGTCGTCCGGCCTTAATGCATTCCCTCGTTGGATGATTGAATATCTTGTATGAATTGTTCGTTCATATCCGGATAAGCCGATAACATCGGCTTGACATCCAGTCCCTTTTTACGATCAAAATAGTTCTTTGTGATCTTGGCCACCAGTGACTGTAAAGCCAGCAGACAAATCAAGTTCGGCACGGCCATTAAGCCGTTAAATGTATCATCAATGGCCCAGATCAATCCACTTTTGATGGTAGAGGAAACCACAATCAATACAATATAGACCACCTTAAAGGCTTTCACGACTTTTCTACGGTTTTCTTCTTTCATCCAGTCACAACAAAAATCAATGGCTTTTTCTCCATAATATGACCATGCCAGGATCGTCGTAAACGCAAAGAGCGGCAAAATCAGACTAAATACAATGGTTCCCAGAGTCCCGAAATTCTGTGTAAACATAGACATGGACATCACGCTGTCTTCCATATCTCCGGATAAAGCTGTCATATCATATGTCGTCAAAAACATCAATGCGGTCAATGTACAAATGATAAACGTATCGAAGAATACTTCAAAAACACCCCATAAACCTTGTTTGACCGGTTCTCTTGTTTCCGATGCCGAATGGGCAATGACCGAAGAACCCAGACCCGCTTCATTAGAAAACACACCGCGAGCCATCCCTTTCTTGATAACCTGGGAAAAGGAATAACCAAGAATACCACCACCGGCGGCCTGAAAGTTGAAAGCCTTTGAAAAAATCAATCCCAGCGCAGCCGGCACTCTTCCGATATGTGCACCGATTGAGATCACAGCCAACACGATAAACAATAAAGACATAAAAGGAACTAACATGGACGCAGTCCGTCCGATCCGTTTGATCCCGCCAATGACGATTACAGCCGTAACCACGGCTACAATGACGCCTACAATGAACCGCATCATCTCCGTACTGCCATTGACACCGGCACGGGTGATGGCTTCGGCCAGGGTACCGGAGATCTTATTGGTCTGTACACCGCTCATCCCGATCGCCGCAAACACACAGAAAAAGGCAGCCATATAAGCCATCCACTTCCATTTCAGACCATAAGCTATATAGTAGAAAGCTCCACCGGAAAGATTTCCGTCAGCATCCTTTTTACGAAAATACAGGCCCAGTACATTCTCCGAATAATTAGTTACCATCCCAAAGAAAGCCGAGATCCACATCCATAGAACCGCTCCGGGCCCTCCTGTCAGAATAGCTGAAACAACCCCGATGATGTTACCGGTTCCCACAGTTCCCGAAATAGCTGTAGCAAACGCTTCAAACTGTGAAATCGACTGGATGGAATCCTCCTCACCCTTTTTCTTTCCCAGTCCCTTCAATGTCGGAATAATCGTTGTATTCAATGATTCCTTGAAATGGGTAACCTGTAAAAAATTTGTGCGGATCGTCATGATCAGACCGGTTCCCAGAATCAGGATGATGACCGGCCATCCCCACACAATACCATTCAATACATCATTTACACGTTCAATCGCATCAATTATCGTAGTCCACATTTTATGCCCTCCCTTTGATCGCAATGCGGACAACAAGAAAGAGCCTGCAAATACAGGCTCCGAAGAATTACAATACATTGGAAAAATACTTTCGTATTTCTCGGGTTCTCCGTCCTTTTGCCTGAGAGATTACAGATATTCATCTGCTTGCACCTTCGGCATCCACTTAAGGAATTCTCCGGAGTATTGTCCACATATAGTCTTTGTTTCCTGAGCGTTTTACACCTTCGGCGATACATTGTATCCTTTTCCTACATGTTTCATCCAATACAGATTCAATTTGTTGACCATGTATTATGTTAGCACTAACTAAAATAATGTACAAGAAAAACTTATACATTCAAAG
>DGUK01000020.1 GCA_002394635.1 Faecalitalea sp. UBA4312 | reverse complement strand
ATCAAGAACCTGTATGATGTGGAGCATACACAGCTGGTGCATCACATCAACCAGGCATTGCGTGCCAATTACATCTTCACCAATGAGGTGGAATACGTTGTCAGCGATGAACAGGAAATCGTGATCGTTGACCAGTTTACAGGCCGTTTGATGCCGGGCCGTGCATATTCGGATGGACTGCATCAAGCCATTGAAGCTAAAGAAGGCGTTCCTGTAAAGGAAGAAACAAGTACGTTGGCTACGATTACATATCAAAACTTCTTCCGTCTGTATGAAAAGCTGGCCGGTATGACCGGTACCGCAAAAACAGAGGAAGAGGAATTCTTATCAACCTACAACATGCGTGTTGTATGCATTCCTACCAATAAACCAGTCATCCGTGAGGATCTTCCGGATGAGATCTATGCGCATAAGGAAAACAAATATAATGCACTGGTCAATGAGATCCAACGCTTGTATGAAAAGGGACAGCCGGTTTTGGTGGGTACCATTGCGGTGGAAACTTCTGAGCTTATCAGCGGTCTGTTGAAAAAGAAGAACATTCCACACCAGCTGCTGAATGCGAAGAACCATGCCCGAGAAGCGGAAATCGTCGCTTTGGCAGGACGTCCGAAATCTGTAACCATTGCCACCAATATGGCCGGTCGTGGTACCGATATCAAGTTAACGAAAGAATCCCGTGAGCTGGGAGGTTTAGCGGTGCTGGGCAGTGAGCGTCACGAAGCCCGCCGTATCGATAACCAGCTTCGTGGACGAAGCGGTCGTCAGGGAGACCCTGGTTTCTCCCGTTTCTATGTTTCCCTGGAGGATAACCTGATGGTTCGTTTCGGTGGAAATAAATTACAGAAGCTCTTTGAAAAAGTCGGCGATGAAAAGATCGAATCCAAGACGGTCACGAAATCCATCACGATGGCACAGAAACGTGTGGAAGGCTATAACTTCGATATGCGTAAGCAGCTGCTGGATTACGATGATGTCCTGCGTCGTCAAAGAGAGATTATCTATGAGGAAAGAAACAAGATCCTGGAAAGTGAAAACGTTCACGATATGGTGAAGAATATCTTTGACAATGCACTGGAAGAAACTATTCAGGCGAACTTATCCGAAAACGGAAAAGAAGTGGACGCTGCCGGTCTTTGTAAATCCATGGAAATGATGGGCATGCAGGAGGAGCGCAAGATCCGTATCAAGGATCTGGAAGGAAAGAACATCGAACAGGTCAAGGAGTACTGCCTGAATAAGATGTGGACCGATTATGAAAATGAGATCGAACTGGTCAAAGCGCAGTTCTATCCGTTTGAAAAGACTGTTGTATTGCGAAATATCGACCGTAACTGGATCCAGCATATTGATATGATGGACAAGCTGCGTGGCGGTATCTATCTGCGAAGCTATGCGCAGAACAACCCGTTGCAGCAATATGTAGAAGAAGGCTTTGAAATGTTTGAAGAAATGAATCAGAAGATCAATCGCGAGATTACATTCTTCCTGATGAAAGTACGCATCCGCAAGGAGAAAGCGTAATGGAACTCTATGAATTAAAACAAAGTTTGAATACTCACCTGGAGAAGTTAAGAGCTCTGGGTGAGTCTCTTTGACTTAGCTTCTAAAAAAGAAAAGATCAAAGAATACGATGCGCTGACTTTACAGCCGGATTTCTGGACTGACCAGAAAAAGGCGCAGAGCACGATCCGCAGTCGTAACAGTTTGAAGAATATCGTGGATTCGTATGAAGAACTCGATGCATCATTGACCGGTTTGGATGAAACAGCGGATGCGTTAAAGGCGGAATATGATGAAGAACTGATGATGATGGCGGAAGAAGAATACAATGATTCGATCAAAAAAATGGAATCCTTTGAGATCCAGGTATTGTTGAGCCATGAATATGACAACAACAATGCGATCTTGGAACTGCATCCGGGAGCGGGTGGCACGGAAAGCCATGACTGGGCATCGATGTTATATCGTATGTATACCCGGTATGCGGAAAAGAAAGGCTATAAGGTGACAGTCCTGGATTATCTGGCCGGGGATGTAGCCGGTATTAAAAGCGTCACCTTTCTGGTGGAAGGCGATAAAGCTTATGGCTATCTGAAATCAGAAAAAGGAGTCCATCGGTTAGTTCGTATTTCACCATTTGATTCCGGAGCTCGGCGGCATACGTCCTTTGCGTCATTAGAGGTCATGCCCCAGTTCAATGATGAGATTGAAATCGAAATCAAGCCGGAGGATATTGAAATAGAGACCAAAAGAGCCAGCGGGGCCGGGGGCCAGCATATCAATAAGACCGATTCGGCAGTTCGGATCGTACACAAGCCGACCGGGATCGTATCTACATGCCAGAATGGCCGTTCCCAGCATGAAAACAGAGAAGAGGCCATGCGGGTATTGAAATCCAGGCTCTATCAGCTGGAAATTGAAGAACAGGAAAAGAAGGTGGCTGCCATCAAAGGAAAACAAGCTGCCAATGAATGGGGCTCTCAGATCCGCAGCTATGTCATGCATCCGTACAGTCTGGTCAAGGATGTTCGTACCGGTTATGAAACCAGTCAGGTACAGGCGGTTCTGGATGGAGATCTTGATGAATTTATCTTTGCCTATTTAAAAAGCCAAATTGAATGAGTTTGGCTTTTTTCATGTACCGAAAAGAGTCCTGCGGCTTGTCAAAAGGGATGTGGATCAAAGCAGTAATATAAAGAAGTTTCCAGGAATATGGCTTTTCTTTCAGGAAAGAGTGATTGTGTAAAATTTATGAAAAAAATATAATATAGTTGGTAACGGGAGGATGGACGTATGTTTTATCAGATCAGCCAGGCATTGGAAATTGCCGATTATGAGACATGTTTAAATTTGAAGATCCCTTTTGTGGGGGTATTGACTTCAGAAGAGTATCACGCAAATCATTATGGATTTGACTTTGAAAATGACCTGGATATGCGACAGATCCATAACAGCAAGCTGGAAGTGAATCTGACCAATCTGTCCGGTACGTTGTATATACCAGATCATTCCCGCATGGATGAAGAAATTATGAAATGTGCTTTTGTGATGGATAAACGAGGGATCCTGTTTATCGACGATGAAGATACTGTAATGCCGGTATTGGAAGATATCCGTCGTAAAAGACAACGGATGAAGCCATCTTTGGAACGTTTTGTCTATGATTTTTTAGAGAATATCATCGAAGATGACCTGATGATCCTGGAAGCCTATGCGGATGATATGGAGCTGATCGAACGGCATATCCTGGCCGGAGAATTTGATGATGTGATGCCGGCATTGACACATATACGAAATGAGCTTCGTACATTCTGGATGCATTATGAACAGTTGTTTGATTTTGGTGAGAAACTGGAAGAAAACGAAAATGAGATCTTTGATGAAAGCAATCTTCGTTACTTTCAACTGTTTGAGGAAAGAGTCGATCGTCGCCAGAATCTGGTCAGCTCCTTACGGGACCACACTTCGCAGATCCGTGATCTGTATCAGTCGCAGCTCGATATGCAGCAAAACAACAACATGAATTACCTGACGATCGTTACGACGATCTTTTTGCCGCTGACGCTGGTTACCGGATGGTACGGTATGAACTTTCGTTATATGCCGGAGCTGGCTTATAAATATTCCTATCTGGTGATCATTGTACTTTGTATATTGATCATAGCAGGAAGCCTTTGGTTCTTTAAGAAAAAGAAATTATTATGAATCCGTGTATTCGGATCCATTTTTTTGTATAATATGATGCATGAGCAAAATAAACAGTTGGCGATGGTTCTTCTATTCTACAGGTCTAGTCATTCTGGCTTTTGGCCTGATCTTAAACAGCCGGTCCGGTCTGGGGATCTCTCCGATCTTATCGGTATCCTATACAATCTCGCAAATAACCGGGATTTGTTTTGCTGATATTACCTGTCTATGGTATCTGTGCATTGTCGTGTTTGAGATCATAGTCCATCGAAACCGGAAAGAAATGGTCCTCAATGATGTATTACAGATTCCGGTCAGTATATTGTTTACCCGGATCATGCATGTGTTTTCACTTTGGATCCCGCAATCTTCGGGGAATGTGTGGATGCTGCTGTTTGCCATTCTATGTACCGGGATCGGAGCTGCCATGTCACTGGATATGCGGATCGTTGCCAATCCGGGCGATGGCATCGTTCAGACATTATCGGATGCGACAGGAAAAAGTATCGGTTTTGTCAAGAACGGATTTGATATATTCTGTTGCGTGTGCTCGGTCATCATGGGTATTCTATGGACCGGTCATGTAAAAGGAATCGGATTAGGAACAATATTATGTATGATCGGGGTTGGGCGATGTGTGGCATGTTTCAACACACTCTGTTTAAAACCAATGTCGAGAAAAGCACAGTTGGAGTACGAAAGACAATGAAAAGAAATAAAAACGGATTTATAGAAATTGAAATCGAAGAAAAAATTCAATGGGATGAACCCAACGGAGAAGGATGTATTGTATCCGACCGTATCACCAAGGAAGGCTGGAAGGTCGGTTATATGGTAAGGGATATTCCGAGAGAAAATGTGCCGGATAGTGGCTGGATGTTCTTAAAGGGAGATGAGGATAAAAAGTATATGAGCGATGTCAGTCATCATCATATCTTTTCTTTGAACACGGTCTGTAACTATGATCCGGATATTATCGACTATTTACATATGCCGGTCGGTTCGGCTTTGATCCGGACAGAGGATGGAACCTTTGTGATGGATGATGGCAAAATGCCGATCTATATGGAAAAACAGAAAAGAAAGTAAAAGAGAAGTCCCGGGACTTCTCTTTTACTGAAAGGAAAAAAATGAAAAAAATAGAACATTGAACAATTCTTTTTGAATACATAGATACTATATCTTGTAAATTGACAATATTCATGTCATAAACTGAAAAAGATTGAAATTGGTATATGAGAAGTGTATTGTATAAGAGAAAACAGGGGAGCTTGCATACGCTTGCTGAGAACGGATCGGATTCCGGACCCATAACCTGATTTGGATAATGCCAACGTAGGGATATAGATCGTTTTATAACGAAAAAGTACAGATATGCCTATAGGTATATCTGTTTTATTTTTAAGGAGGGCTAAAATGTTAGGTGCTTATTTGGAAAATGTCAGAAAGAATGTGCCGTTGGTACATAACATCACAAACTATATGACAGTCAATGATGTAGCTAATGTCATATTGGCGTGTGGAGGCAGTCCGATCATGTCGGATGAACCGGAAGATGTTGAAGATATCACTTCTATCTGCAGTGGATTGAATATCAATATTGGCACCTTGCATAAGCGTTCCATTGAAGCCATGTTTCGTGCCGGCCGGAAAGCCAATGCGCTAAACCATGTGGTTTTGTTGGATCCGGTGGGAGCCGGAGCCAGTCATTTGCGAACGGATACGGCTGTCCGGTTAATGGAGGCAATCCGTTTTACAGCCATCCGTGGCAATATCAGTGAAATCAAGACACTGGCTGTGGGCAGCGGCACCACAAAAGGCGTAGATGCGGATGTTGCCGATGCGATCAGTGAAGATACATTGGAGGCATCGGTTCGTTTTGTGAAAGCATTGTCAGCTAAATGGGATTCGATCATCGCAATTACCGGCGCTATTGATCTGGTGGCAGATGCCGAACGTTGTTTTGTGATCCGAAATGGCCGGGCCGAAATGGGAAGGATCACTGGAACTGGATGTCAGCTGTCCGGTATGATGACAGCGTTTCTGGCGGCCAATCCGGATGCACGTCTGGAAGCAGCAGCTGCAGCGGTTTGTGCCATGGGACTGGCCGGGGAAATCGGCTGGAGCCATAGGCAGCCCGGAGAGGGGAATTCCACCTACCGGAACCGGATCATCGATGCTATTTACAATATGGACAAAGATACGTTAGATCAAGGGGCAAGGTATGAAATTCGATAAAAAGGATCTGAAAGACGCTTTACTTTTATATGCGGTTACAGATCGGCATTGGCTGGAGGGACGTAGTTTATATGATGTTGTCCGACAGAGCCTGGAAGGCGGAGTGACTTTTTTGCAGCTACGAGAAAAAGAACTGGACGAGGCTCGTTTCTATGAAGAAGCGGTACAGCTACAGAAACTGGCACGTGCATACGGCGTCCCTTTCGTGATCAATGACAACGTTGAGATTGCTCTGAGGATGGATGCCGATGGTGTCCATGTGGGGCAAAATGATATGGAAGCAGGAAATGTGCGGGCTTTGATCGGACCGGACAAGATCCTGGGGGTTTCGGCGGAAACAGTGGAACAAGCGATACAGGCGGAACAAAAAGGGGCGGATTATCTTGGCGTCGGTGCTGTTTTTCCGACCGGCTCCAAAGAGGATGCAGCCACTGTATCGATCGACACCCTAAAAGCAATCTGCCAGGCTGTTTCGATTCCGGTGGTAGCTATCGGAGGAATCACAAAAGAGAATACACCGAGCCTTGCCGGCAGCGGGATCTGCGGGATTGCGATTATCAGTGCCATCTATGCCCAGAAGGATATTCAAAAGGCGACGGTGGAGTTAAAGAGCATTACTAAAGAAATGGTGAAAAAATGAAAAAGGATATACAAGGGGCTATCTTCGATATAGACGGGGTATTGTTGGATTCGATGGAAATCTGGACAGACCTGGGAGAACGCTACCTGCAAAGTCTGGATATATGTCCAAAGGCCGGGTTATCTGAAATCTTGTTTTCCATGAGCATGGAGCAGGGGGCTTCGTATTTGAAGGAGCACTATCATCTGCATCAAAGCGAAGAACAGGTCATGGAAGGACTACGGGATCTATTGCGGGATTTCTATTTTTATGAAGTAAACGCAAAACCAGGAGCCCGTCAGCTGATGGAGCGTTTCAAAGCGCGCGGGATCAAAATGACGGCAGCCACATCGAGCCCACGGATCCATGTTGAAAAAGCTTTGGCTAGAAATGGGCTACTGAGTTATCTGGATCGCATCTTTACCAATGCAGAAATAGGATCTGGAAAAGATTGCCCGCAGATTTATTATGCTGCTTCGCTTTTCATGAAGACAAGCCCGGCGCATACCATGGTCCTGGAGGATTCTCTCTATGCGTTAAAAACGGCAGCCGGTGCGGGCTTTTATACCGTAGGCGTATACGATGCAAAAGGGGAACCAGATCAAAAGGGTTTGAAAGAAGCTTCGGATCTGTATATTCATCAGCTGGATGAATTGGACATTTAAAAGAAAAAGCGGATGTGAAAAGGAGATATACAATGAAAAAAGCATTGACGATTGCAGGATCGGATTCCTGTGGAGGGGCAGGCATTCAGGCCGATATCAAGACGATGACAATGAACGGGGTGTATGCGATGAGTGCCGTTACGGCACTGACAGCGCAGAATACAACCGGTGTCTTCGGTATTATGGAAAGTTCACCAGCATTTCTCGCTGAACAACTAGAAGCGGTTTTTACGGATATTTTCCCGGATGCGATCAAGATCGGAATGGTATCCTCCTCGGCATTGATCAAAGTCATCGCCGAACAATTGAATAAGTATGAGGCCCGGAACATTGTGGTGGATCCGGTCATGGTGGCAACCAGCGGGGCGCAATTGATCGAACAGGAGTCTATAGAGACACTCAAAGCTTCTTTGCTGCCTATCGCGACGGTCATC
>DGUK01000084.1 GCA_002394635.1 Faecalitalea sp. UBA4312 | reverse complement strand
GAACAAAAGCATTACAGAAGTTGTTTAATGAGATCGGACCTGCTTATGCAGACCGCAACGGAGGATATACAAGAGTCGTAAAGACAAGGATCCGCCGTGGGGATGCAGCACCAATGGCCATTGTTGAATTTGTGAAGTAGTTTTCTACTTCACTTTTTTTATGAAGGAGGGAATAGGATGGCATTGATCAGTGTGGATTCTTTAACAAAGACCATCAATGAAAAAACATTGTTTCAAAATGTCTCTTTTTCGGTGGAACCAAACGATCGGATCGGATTGATTGGAATTAACGGCAGTGGAAAGAGTACGCTTTTAAAGATCATCGCCGGGCAGGAACCGATGGATGCAGGAACCATTCTGAAAAGAAAAGACTGTACAATACAATATCTATCACAGAATCCTGTCTTTCATAAAGAAACCATCTGGCAGGAGATGAAAAGTCACGATTCGAAACAGAAGATACCGGATTACCAGATTCGTTCTGTATTGACGAAGCTGGGCTTTACGGAATTTGATCAAGCCATAGCACCTATGTCCGGTGGGCAGAAGAAACGTCTGGCATTGGCTGTGGCATTGATGCAGCCTTGTGATCTTTTGATTTTGGATGAGCCGACAAATCATCTTGACAATGAGATGGTGGAATGGCTGCAGACGACGCTGTCATCGATGAAAAGTGCACTTCTGATGGTTACACATGACCGCTACTTTCTGGATGAGCTCTGAACGGAACTGATTGAAATTGATCGTGGTGACTTCTATGTACATCACGGAAATTATGAAACCTATCTGCAAAACAAGCAGGAACGCCTTGAATTGGAAGCTCGCCTTGTGCAGAAGCATAAAAACTTATATCGTAAGGAGCTGGCATGGGTCAGAGCAGGGGTGCAGGCGCGTACGACAAAATCACAGGCACGTCTTGACCGCTTTGAACAATTGCGTACAACGCGTTTTAAAAGCCAGGAAAGGGCATTGGAACTGATGGCAATATCAAAGCGTCTGGGAAAGAAAACGATCATCTGTGACGCTTTGGGAATGTCTTATGGAAAGCATGAAGTATTTCATTCTTTTTCATATACACTATTGAAACACGATCGTGTAGGTCTCATTGGCACCAACGGATGTGGTAAGTCTACTTTGTTGAATCTGATTGCCGGTCTATTCAAACCGACATCTGGCTCGATTGAATACGGGCAGACAGTCTCCATCGGGTATTTTCAACAAGGGGATGAGCGAATTGATGTATCAATGCGCATGATCGATTACATCAAGGAAGCAGCTCATGTCATCCATATTGGCAAACAGGAGATCACAGCCGGCCAGATGCTGGAACGGTTCTTGTTTGATAAATCGATGCATTATACACCAATCGATCGTTTATCCGGTGGTGAGCGAAGACGTTTGTATCTTTGCCGGGTGTTAATGCAGATGCCAAATGTACTGCTTCTGGATGAGCCGACCAATGATCTGGACTTGTTAACGCTGGAAGTGCTGGAAGACTATCTAGATGAGTTTGGAGGTATTGTGATTACTGCCAGCCATGATCGTTATTTTCTTGATCGTATTTGTGATAAAGTTTTTGTATTTCAGGATGATCACACATGGAAAGAATATCCAGGTGGCTACAGTGACTACAGAAGAAAGGTGAGCCAACAGAAAAAAACGCCTGTACAGAAAAAGGATACACGGACCAAACGGATCCAAACGCTTTCTTATTATGAAAAGAAGGAGCTGGAAAAGCTCCCTCAGATAATGGAGCAGCTGGAGAAGCAATTGGAACAAATCAATGAACAGATTGGCCAAACCAGCGCGTATGAACAAATGATAGAACTTTCAAAGCGACGCGATGCCTTGGACAAACGGCTCGAAGAAGCAACCATGCGTTGGATGGAACTGGAGGAAAAGAAAGAAGGACAACAAAATGTTTCGTAAACCCTGGATGGTATTTTGTATGGGGATGATCTGTTGTATTTTGTGGGGCAGTGCCGGACCGTTTATTAAAATCGGCTATGAACAACTGCACATACAAGATACAGCCTCCATTCTTCTTTTTGCCGGACTTCGGTTTACTTTAGCCGGTATACTGGTATGGCTTGTGATTGGCCGCCACAGGCCGAATGTACGTGGATATTCTATAGGAATTTTGGCCTTGTGCCAGACATTTGGGCAATATTTTTTCTATTATATGGGATTATCCATGACAAGTGGAGTAGAAGCTTCTGTTTTATTGGGACTGAGTGCTTTCTTCTCTTTATTGATGGCGTGCTATCTGTTTCGCCTGGAAACCATGACACGAGAAAAACTGGCAGGATGTCTACTTGGATTTGCTGCGGTATGTATCATGTACGGCTTGCATTTTTCCTCGGTCACCTTTACCGGAAATATCATGGTTGTCCTGTCACAGCTTTTTGGGGCTGCTTCCACGGTTTTGATCCGAAAGTTTTCCCAAACGCAAGATCCGGTGCGCCTGAGTGCTTTACAGTTCATCACGGGTGGTCTGGCTTTGGTTGTGACCGGTTGTCTGATGCATCCATCCATCGTTTTCGCCTGGAAAGGTGTGGCAATCATTTTTTACCTGGCTTGTGTATCCGGCGGGGCATATACGATCTGGTCAGTGCTGCTGGCGGAAAATCCGGTATCTAAAATCAGTATTTACAACTGCCTGATTCCTGTCATGGGGGTGTTATGGTCTGCTTTTCTTTTACAGGAGACTAAACAGGCATTTTCATTGCGGACCTGTCTGGCTCTGGTGATGGTATGCCTTGGCATTCGCATTGTCTCGAACGGACGACCGACCGAAGAATAGAAAAAAGCTGCTGCGAATCATATCTCAGCAACTTTTGTTTTTTATAATGTATAGACCTGTACACGAAGAACACCAGGGATTTCCTTTAATCGTGCAATGGCTTCTTCGTTTGGCTGTTCGGCCAGATCCAGCATGGTATACGCAATTCCTTTTTTGGACTTGTTGATCATGTTTTCGATATTGCTGTCATCATGGAAACAGTCGGTGATCCGGGCAATCATCTTCGGCTTGTTGTCATGGAAGATGCCGACACGGGCCTTGCCGGTCCACTCCATACGGACTTCCGGCATATTCACCGAGTTGTGTATGTTTCCACGTTCCAGGTAGTCGCGGATCTCCAGAGCCGCCTGTACAGCGCAGTTTTCTTCACTTTCCGCTGTCGAAGCACCTAAATGCGGAGTAGGAATGACATTTGGATGAGCTACCAGTTTCGGAGAAGGGAAATCGGTTACGTATTTTGCTACCTTTCCGGAATTCAGAGCTTCCAGCATATCGTCTTCCACAACCAGACCACCTCTGGCCATGTTCAACACGACAACACCGTCTTTCATCATGTCCAGCGCTTTCTTATTGATGGTTCCCTTGGTGGCATCATTCATTGGAATATGGATGGTGATAAAATCACATTTACGGAATATATCTTCAATGGTTTCTTCACGATGTACCCAGCGGGATAAGCTCCAGGCTGCATCAACAGATAAGTATGGATCGTAGCCATGTACGTCCATACCGACACGTAAGGCCAGGTTGGCAACCTTGACACCAATAGCACCCAGACCGATGATGCCCAGGCTTTGTCCTTTTAATTCGTGACCGCCGTATTTTTTCTTCTGTACTTCCACATCTTTGGACAGATTGTCGTTTTCTGTCTGTTTACGGCACCATTCGATGCCGTGATAGATGTCACGGCTGGCCAGCAGCATCCCGGCAAATACCAGTTCATTGACGGCATTGGCATTGGCGCCCGGTGTATTAAATACAACGATTGTCTTTTCTGTACAAGTATCGATGTCGATATTGTTGACACCGGCACCGGCGCGGGCAATCACTTTCAGCTCCGGATTGTATTCAATGTCATGAAGATTGGCAGAACGCACAAGGATGGCATCCGGATTTTCGATATCTGCGGATTTATTGTATTGATCATCAAACTGATCAAGCCCTTTTTGGGCAATATTGTTATAGAGCTTAACGTTATACATTGTTATTCACCATTTTCCTTCTCAAACTTTTTCATAAAATCAATCAAGGCTTCTACACCTTCTATCGGCATAGCGTTATAAATGCTGGCACGCATACCACCAACAGAACGATGGCCCTTAATATTGACAATGCCGGCTTCTTTGGCTTCGGCAACGAACTTCTTATCCAGTTCCGGATCTCCGGTCACAAACGGAACGTTCATATACGAACGGTCTTCTTTGGCTACGTTGTTGGCAAAGAGCTTGGAGCTGTCGATATAGTCATACAGCATCTTGGCTTTTTTCAGATTGATCTTCTGCATTTCTTCCACACCGCCAATAACTTCTTCCAGCCACTGGAATGTCAGACCAACCATATAGATGGCATAAGTCGGCGGGGTGTTGAACATGGAACCATTTTTGGCATGTACCTTGTAGCTTAACATGCTTGGCAGTTTATCCTGATCGGCAATGTCCAGCAGTTCATTTTTTAAAATGACGATGGTCACACCGGCAGGCCCCAGGTTTTTCTGAGCACCGGCGAAGATCAGATCATATTTTGTGACATCGATCGGTTCACTCAGGATGCAGCTTGATAAGTCGGCTACGAGCATTTTTCCTTCATGTGGCGGCAGTTCCTTATACTTTGTACCATAGATCGTATTGTTTTCACAAATATAAACATAATCGCTGTCTTCACTCAGATCCTCTTGTTTGATCTTAGGAATATATGAGAAAGTATCTTCGGCACTGGAAGCTACTACATTGACTTCTCCTAGTTTTTTGTGTTCGGCAATGGCTTTCTTTGTCCACTGTCCGGTATTGATCACGTCGGCTTTTTTGGTCATCAGATTTAAAGGAACCATCGTAAACTGTAAGGATCCTCCACCCTGCAGGAATAAAACCGTATAATCATCCGGAATATTCATCAGGCGCCGCAAGCGGGCTTCCGCAGTATCGATTATTGCCTGATAATCGGCGGAACGATGTGACATCTCCATGACGCTCATTCCTGTGTTATTGTAATTTAACATTTCACCGGCTGCTTTTTCCAATACCCATTCAGGCATGCAGGCAGGACCGGCACTAAAGTTGTATACTCGTTTCATAATGCACTACCATCCTTTCCTAATACACAAAAACTATTATAACTTTTTTTTGCCCAGATGCAAGAGAAATGTTCATAAAATATAATCAAGTGTATATCAATCGAATACAATTCTTCTGATTTGTTTACATGGACTGTAATGATTGTTTTATGAATTCCATGGATGAAGAAGAGGTGTTTATGATAGAATATATGCATGAAACGATTTATGTTAATTTGGACAGTTGTGTTTCTGACCGTATGTCTGGTCGGGCGTGCCTGTTACGGAATCAATGAAAACGAAAAAACAGTTGTAAAGGAAACAGAAAAAGAAAAGAAAGACAAAGCCTCCTTTAATTTTATGGGGGTTGGCGATAACTTGCTGCATGATGTCATTTATGCGTACGATGTAGATGATAACTACGATGACATCTATGAGCCAATCAAAGAATATACAAAGAAAAGTGATCTAAACTATATCAACTATGAAACGATCTGCGCCGGGGAAGAATTCGAACTGACCGGCTATCCTACCTTTAACGGCCCAGTGGGATTTAATGATTCGATCACCCATGCCGGATTCAACTGGCTCTCCCTGTGTTCCAATCACACTTTTGACAGAGGCGTGGAAGGGGTCCAGGCGAATCTGGAATATATTAAGAAACATGATCCGAGCCTGACAGTGACCGGGGCGTATTTAAGTGAAAAGGCAGCCAATACACCGACGGTTGTCGAAATCAACGGCATCAAGGTAGGTTTGGCTAGTTATACCTATGGATTGAACGGATTTACTCTGCCGGAAGGATATGAATGGTTGATCAATCTGATTGATGAAGATAAGATCCGCGAAGACATGGAAAAACTCAGCAAAGTCAGTGATGTGCAGATCGTGACCATGCATTGGGGCATAGAATATCAGACAGAACCAAATGAAGAACAGAAGAAATACGCTAAGTTGTTAAATGAATTGGGTGTGGAGGTCATCATCGGCGGCCATCCGCATGTGATCCAACCGGCGGAGATTATCCACGGAAAAAAGCAGGATACATTATGTTATTATTCCGTGGGCAATTTCTTAAGTTCCCAGGATCATAACGAGAACATGGTTGGAGGTATGCCTACCTTTACATTGAATTATGATTTTGATACAAAGAAAACGACATTCTCGCATGTAAAATTTATACCGACGATTACATGGTATAATGGCAACTATCAGAATTACAAAGTCTATACGATCGAGCAATGGACCGATGATCTGGCTGCGTCGCATTATTGTACGGTGACCGACGGGGAAGATATGACGAAAGAATGGATCGATGACTATGTGAAATCCATTATGGGCGATCCGGATGGAATCGAGGTGGTCTACTGATGGCAGGACAGAAAACAATTGTAGATAACCGCAAGGCTCGTCATGATTATGAGCTGATGGATCGCTATGAAGCCGGTCTGGAATTAAAAGGAACGGAAATCAAGAGCATCCGCGCCGGCAAGGTGCAGCTCAAGGACAGCTATATCAGTATTCGTGATAACCAGGCTTATATCAAGGGGATGCATATTTCTCCTTATGAATTCGGCAATCGCTTTAATCATGATGAAACCAGGGACCGTCGATTGCTTCTGCATAAAAAAGAGATTCGTAAACTGGATCAGGCATCGCGTTTAAAAGGATTTACGATCGTTCCGGTCCGCCTGTATATATCCAAAGGACTGGCGAAACTGGAGATTGCTGAGGCACGAGGTAAAAATCTCCATGATAAAAGAGAAGCTTCAAAAGAAAGAGATGCGAAAAGAGAAATACAAAAGGCCTTGAAAAATCAATATTAGAATGGTATATTCTAATATCCTGGGGGTGTATTTGGTATTCGATGAGTAAATGTTTGGACATGACCACAGCCGCGAAGGAAACGCGTTATAACCAAAACAAAATTAACTGCTAAAAACAGATTCGCTAATGTTTTTGGTGCAAACCAAAGCATGGCTTTTGCTGCCTAATAGAGTCTAATAACTGACCTGCAGCCCCGGCGGTTCACCTGGACTTCTTAGTGACCGCTGCGTGTCAAATAGAGGAAGATAAGGAAGTATAAAGGTTCGGTATACTTCTCGAAAATTTCAGAACCAGACGGATCAACCTCTGTTTCCATCTACGTTGCTCCGTTCATTGATGGAAAAAGCTGTAAACGTCTAGTCGTGGGACTTTGCTTAGACAGGAGTTCGACCCTCCTCACCTCCACCA
>DGUK01000040.1 GCA_002394635.1 Faecalitalea sp. UBA4312 | reverse complement strand
TCCATGAACGCGGTTGTTTCTGCTTTACATGGACAACAAAGAGATACTGGTTTGAATCTGGATCGGATCCAGGATCTGACCGACTATTGGGCGGATGTACGATTACGTTACAAGAAATTCGACCGTGGTTTAAAAACAACCGCTACCGATATCTATAAATATGAAATTCCGGGCGGACAGTACACGAATCTAGGTCCTCAGGTGGCTTCCTTAGGTTTAGCCAGCCGCTTTGAGGAAATCAAGGAAATGTACAAACAGGTGGATATCATGTTAGGCGGTATCACCAAAGTAACCCCATCTTCAAAAATGGTTGGAGATATGGCCATTTTCATGGTACAAAACAACTTAACACCGGATACCATTGTTGAAGAAGGAAAACATCTGAACTTCCCGGATTCCGTGATTTCCTATTTTAAGGGAATGATGGGACAGCCGCCTCACGGCTTCCCTAAGGATCTGCAAAAGGTCGTATTAAAAGGCGAAAAGCCCATCACTTGCCGACCGGGTGAACTGCTTGAACCGGTTGACTTTAAAAAGATTGCGGAAGAAATCGAACCGATCTGCAGCCATAAACCAATTGGTATGCGAGATGTGATTTCCTACTGTATCTATCCGAAGGTCATGAAGGATTATTGGGAACATGAAAAAGAATATGGCTATCTGATGCGTATGGGTTCTCATGTCTTCTTTAACGGATTAGCTGTTGGTGAACGAAACCTGATCAATATTGAAGATGGTAAGACATTGAGCATCCGTTATCTTGGACTGGGAGATATCAACGAGAAAAAGGGTACACGCAGTGTCATCTTTGAACTGAACGGTTCCCGCCGTATTGTCGAAGTACCGGATCCGAACATCAAGGTAACTGGTCAGAAAATCGAAATGGCCGATCCGCAGGATAAGTCCCATGCCGGCGCCTCCATTCCAGGAATGATCACCAAGATCAATGTCAAAGCCGGTGATAAGGTCGAAAAGAACCAGACACTGGCTGTCATCGAAGCTATGAAAATGGAAACAGCCGTCGTAGCCCGGATGGATGGGGTTGTCAAGGACATTCTTTGTGCCGAAGGCGATACCGTACAAGCCGGACAATTGTTGTTCATGCTGGAAACATCAAAATAGGCCAAGGGGTTTTCGAAAGAAAACCTCTTTTCAAGTGATAGAATAGGAGTAATTCAATATGCATTCATTTAAAGATTTACGAATTGTTGATAATTTTTATCAAACCTCTTCCTTTTTTCCGATGCCGACCGTGTGCATCTCCACGGTCAATCCGGATGGAAGCTTCAATGTCGGTTCATATTCCTTATGTTTTCCTTACTATATTGCCGGAAAACAAAGATATGCGATGTTACTGGAATGCCGTAATACATCCAATACTTGTATCAACTTATTACGCACCGGGAAATGTGCCATTAACTTTATCACCGATGACCGGGCTGTCTTTAAGGAAGCTGTCCGATTAGGGTATCCAGGTCCTTCCGAAGAAAAGATGAAAGATTTTAAATGGAAGACCGAAAAAGGAATCGCCGACCCAGATGATCCGGATCGTCCTGCCATTCTCAGTGATGCCTTTCAGGTCTTTGAATGCACCTGGGCGAAAGAATTGGAGAATGCCGACCGGTTCCATGCGGAAGATGTCGATGATGGTTATGACGGTCCTTATAACGATTTCAATGGTCTGACATCAAAATACGGAGCCCACTTCATCTTGTATATCGACCACATTCTGATGAAGGAAAAGTATTACAATGCCATCATAAACGGTGTGACCAAAAACGATTTTCCGCCGATTCCGGTAGACTACGGATACAGAGATTCCACCAATTTCTGGTATACGCCGTTTCCGCGTTTCAAAAAGCCGGTTTCCGAACCGATTCCGGCACCGAAAGAAGCCGACCTGGGTGCCATTCGATTTGCGGCCGACCGCATGGATGATACCGTCAAATTTACCGATGACGCCTTAAAGAACTTTGTGAAAGTGCCACGTCCATTCTTAAAAACCGTATTAAACGGTTGTGTAGCCTGGGCTAAGGAAAACGATGTGACCCTGATTACCGATGAACACGTCAAGATCATCAACGATAAGCGAAATCAGGAAAAACAAGCTAGAAAACGTTAAAAAGACCGGATGGAAATCCATCCCGTCTTTTTTGGTTCCCTACAGCCTCCTTTAGAAGAAGGCCCTCTGATAGCTCAGCGCGCTCTGCGTACGGAATTCCGGCTTCCAGTCCGGATTATTAACAAACCATGTATTTATTATTTCTTTGATAAAGTGTTTCATCTGAATACCTCCTTGTTTATGGAGAGTATAGATGGTTTATTTTAAATCAACTTTAAATCAGTGCTTTTTATTCAATGTTTTTGGCTTGTCTTCCTTTTTTTGTGATAAAGGTTTTTAAGGCCTGTTTGTTTGAAGCGGAAAAGGAATCCCTTAAAAAAGGAACAATGCCGTCCTTTGCGACAAACACAATTAAATGCTCTGTTCCTTCCACCCGGACAATTTCCTCATACGAATACTGTTTTCTGTTTTCATTTATGGTATATTCCAGACCATTGTCCGATGCACAGGCTTTGACATGCACATTCACGGTTCCATATATTCTTTGATACTGCCGCAGGGTTTTCTTTACATGACGGCTGACCGACAGATAATAATTATCAATCACAAGATATACCCCTACCACCAGCAACAATACAGCCAATGTCAGATGAAGACGCATACCAATCAGTATAGCTGCACAGACGAAAGTTACCATGCTGCAGACCATCTTCACTTGCATATTTCTTTTTAAGCTGGCTTTGATATATTCCCGTACGTACACTTCTTTATTCTCATATTCACTGATAAATCTTTTTTCTGATTTCTTCATTCATTTCCTCATATTAATCCTGTCACAAATTCATACATTTGACGTGGTGTATCCAAGGTATCCATATATTCCACAATTTCTTCATCGTGAAAGATATTGATCAATGTAAACACAAAGTCATTGATACTGTCTGAACTTAAGACACTGATTGCAGCAACGTATTTTACCCAGATGTTTCCAAACCGTACAGGCTGGCTGAGCCGTACCAGGCTCATCGCATCATAGACTGCCCCGTCAGCCGGATCGGCATGGGGCATGATCGTATCCTGTGAAATGGCAATGTAGCTGTTTTCCTCGCCACCGTTTTTTTCAATCGTTGTGATCATGCTTTCGATATATGTCTGTTTGACAGCACCTGTCTGATATAAAAGCTGGCCGGCTTTTCGCACCACATCCCGCCAGTCTTTGGCACAATAGTCCAACACAACACTTTCCGGCTTCAAATAGGAAGAAGAAACACTGTGCTTTTTTGCGGGCTTACGGATCCGGGCCTGCATTTGCCGAGTCTGGTTCTGCTGGTGTTTTTCATCAAGAATCTTCAAAGCCTCGATGCGTATATTGCGAATGTCTTCTTCGGATAAAACAGGACCATCAATATTCACATACGGAATACCAAAAGACTTCACATCTTCACTGGAAATGATCAGATCGATCTGCTGATCCATCAAATCTTCTTTGTTAAGCCGATGGGCTGTATCCCCATCAATAAATTCAATTAATTCTTTTAGGGATTCCAGTTTTCCGCGGATCAGCTGTTGAACGCCTCGTCCTAATTTAGTAACCAGCAAGACACGAACACGCTGTTTGACTTGGGTATCTACTTTCTGTTTTTCATACATCGCACCAAAATACATGACCAGAAACGCAATCTCGTCATCGTTAAATGGTTGATTGACATATCTTTCCAACGGCTTCATTTCTTCTTTGACCACAGAAAAGATTTCCGGGTATTTATCTTTGATATTCTGTGTAAAAGGATTATGTAACACCTCATGGTTCCGCGTACGATATACAGCTGATTTCATATGATCCACCAATACATCGTATAAGTGATTATCCAGATAAAAATTCAACTGAAACCGATTGGTTATCTGGAAGATAGCTTCCCCGATCAATACCGGCATGGCAATTTCCGATAGATTTTTCGTATAGCTGTATACATAACTCTTTTCTCGAAACCGTTGGATCATATTTTTTATTTCCGCTTCCGGTACTTCAATATCCCATTCCTTTTGGATCTGCATGGCAATTCCTTGGCTCAGCCTGTATTTTGAGCTCTTCAGAATATCCTTTGCATACGTATCTTCAATGACTCTTCCTTTCTTCAGACGAGAGATCATGATCAAGTATTCATACACCGTTTCACTGAAGGAGAAATCGGAAAGGATATATCCGCATTCCTTCTCTACCTGATCGACAATATCTGAAAGTTTTGGCAAAATATCTTCACTAATGATCTCTCTGATCAGAAAATGCCAGTATGTGTCATATTCCACATACATGGAATGGTTAAAATTCAGCTCCAGTAAATGCAGAATTTCAGCACGGATCGTTCGTTCTTTCTGGTCTACGATATATCCTTTACTGATACGGGAAACTAACTGGATCTGTCGACTGTCAAAATACTTCTTGATTTCATTGACATCCATTAAGATCGTTGAACGGCTTGTCTGCAGATGCTCCGACAGTTCATTGGCCGTCACATATGTCGTGCTGTTTAACAGGATCATAGCGATAATGGTACGTCTTTCATCTTTTGTCAGACGATACGTATAAAAATTGTTGTGGATCAGAAAATATTGTAGATCTTTGGATATACTTTCATACTCATTGGAAAAACGGACACAATTCTCATGATCAATGATCAGAATAGGTAAATTATGGACACGCAGGTCCTCATTCAATTCATAGATCAAATGCTGCGTATTTCTAAGTGTCGTATGCAGGAGCAAAGATAGAGCTTCCATGCTCATCTCTTTTTCTTTCATCAGCTTCTTTATGATGATATTGCCACGATAATCCATATAGACACCTCTGTTATGTATATTTTTATTATATCAAACGACTGGCTTTCCTTTTATGGAAGGCCAGTCATTTCTAAAAATATGTTAAATTAGGTCCTTTTGATCCGTTATTTTATTTTTTCAGGTCTTCCTTGGTCCCATTCGGCAGAATGACATATTTTATCCCCTCCTGCCGACCGATGCTTTCGAGTGCATCGATGGTTTTTTCCAGCGGATAATAACCACTGATGTACTTACTTCCATCGATCTGTCCGCTGGACAGTAAACGCAGCGCCCACTGTACGTGGTATGGAGTATGATGATACACCCCTTTTAATGTAATCTCGCTATAGTGAAACTTCTTACAGTCAAAGGTCACCTTGGATCCGGCTTTGGTTCCACCGAAGCATAATACGGTCGCTCCTGGTCTTGCCATGTCAAATGCGTTTTCCCATGCTTCCGGGAAACCTGTCGCTTCAACAACGATTTGTGGTCCTTTTCCTTCCGTCAGCGCTTTTACCTGCTCAATATAGTCTTCAGCACCGGCATTGACGGTCGCAAAGGCACCGAATTTTTTAGATAATCCCAAACGGTAATCACTCAAATCAGCTGCAATAACACGGCATCCATGCAGGTTTAATAGATCCATGAACATCAGACCGATCGGACCGGCCCCAATGACAACAACATAGTCTCCGACTTTTGCCGGAATGGAATCAAATCCATGTACGGCACAAGCCAGCGGTTCCAGTAAAGCGGCATATTCATAAGGCAGATTTTCCGGAATCTTATAAAAATTGTATTTCAATAAACGTTCCGGAACAGCAACATATTCACTGAAAGCTCCGTTCAGATATTCCAGGTTATCACATAAGCTGTACTGTTTATTTTTACAATGCTCACATTCATAACAAGGTGCTGTATTGGCTCCCACGACACGGTCGCCCACCTTGAATTTGGTGACATTTTTTCCTACAGCGACAACATCGCTGGCAAATTCATGCCCAAATGTAGATGGTGTGTGCTGAATAATTGTCGGATGCCCACGGCGATATGTTTTCAAATCTGTCCCGCAAGTTAACGCAGCGCGGACCTTAACCAATATTTCACTATCGCCTATGGTTGGAACATCAGTTTCTTCAAAACGTACATCTCCCGGCGCATAGAACATCTGTGCTTTCATCTTTTTCTGCATTTTCATTTCCTCCTATTGTTGTCCGTAATTCTTCTCTGTATCTTTACGCATGAATTCAGCCACCTGATCTTCCAGAATGTTTACATTTCCCATCTGGAAGGCATAATAGGCTACCTTTGCACTTTCTTCCAGTACAATGGCATCCTTTAATGCCTTATCGATATTATCATCGACACAGATGGCTCCATGATTTCCCATCAATACCGCTTTATCCTTATCCCCTAGTGCATCACTGGTGACTTCTGCCAGTTCCGAAGATCCAGGCATACAGAACCTGGCTAACTTGACCTGGCCACCGACAAGGTCTGCGGCTTCCGATGTAATACAAGGCATTCCTTCAATATCTCGACACGCCCAGGCTGTACAGAAGGTGGAGTGGGTATGCACAATGCCGTTTACATCCTTTCTTTTTCGATAGATTGCCGTATGCATCGGCAATTCAATGGAAGGTCTTCTTTCTCCATCCACGATCTGATTGTTTTCATCCACAACAACGATATCCGATGGGTGCAGCGTTTCATATGGCATACCACTTGGTGTAATACAGATATATGCGGTTTCCGGATCTCTTAAACTGAAATTTCCGAACGTTAATGGAATCAGTTTCAAACGCTGGATCGTTAACGCAATTTCAATAACTTTCTTTCTTTCTTGTTCTAATAACATAAATGGATCCTTTCTTATACAAGTCCGCCAAACAGAGACAGAATCTTAGCAATGATATATGGCACCAGATGTGCTCCGATATCCAAGGAGGATACATAGGTAGCTCCTTCCGGGAAGGCAAAGTTTACGGATTTTGCGATGGCTGTAACCGTTGGTGCCAGATCAGTTGCGATATACAGAATACAGATCATCATCAATGTTCCCGAAATCAAAGCACGGACAAGGTTTCCTTTACTGGCAACAACCGGCCAGATCATAAAGAATGGAATGGTAGAAAAGTCAACTAACGGCATGACCTTATTTCCAGGAAGGATCAGACTCAACAATAAAGTAATCGGAATCATGATCAAGGCACTGGAGATAACCATCGGTGAGCCTGTCGCAATGGCAGCATCCATCCCAATGTATACTTCTTTTCCAGGAAATCGCTTATTCATAAATTCTTTGGCATCTTCACTTAACGGCATCAAGCCTTCCATCAAGATAGAAACCATTCGTGGCAGGATAAACATAACTGCCGCCATATTCACAGCCAGAGCCACAACACCGGCAATATCAAGACCGGCTAACAACCCGATCCCGGCTCCCAGGATCACACCTAGGATCATTGGTTCGCCTAAGAATCCCAGCTTATCGGCAATGGTATCTCCGTTGAAATTGAGTTTGTTTAAACCTGGGATCTTATCGTAAACTTTATCCAAAAGGATGAAGACCGGTGCCCAGCTGACTGTTTCTGTATGTGGTAAAGAAACACCCGGTAATCCGAAATAATCCTGTACAAGCGGTGCTGTCATATCAGCAAACTTCATAATAACAACGAAGGTAATACCGGAAGCAATCACGCCTAGAATCATGCTTCCTGTCATAAACTGAACCAAAGAACCGGTCAAAATAAAGTGCCAGTAATTCCAGATATCGATGTTTAACGTTTTTGTCAGATTCAACGCCAGCATCACGATATTCAATACAAAGCATGTAATAAACACAAATGGTACGATATTGGTCGCAAAGGCAATGGATGAACTCACCGGCCATCCAACATCCATGACTTCCAAGGATAATCCAAAGCGAGTTATCATCGCCTGTGTAGCTGGTGTAATATATTGTCCCATCAGACCGACAACCAGATTGATTCCGATAAAACCGATACCGATCGTCAAACCGGCACGGAACGCTTTTGAAAATTTCTGACCAAGGATCATCCCCAGAATTGTGATGATGATCGGCATCACAACGGATGCACCCATTCCTAAAATATAATTCAGTACTCCCATGATATTCCTTTCTACTTATCTAATGACTTTAAGTAATCCGCGATTTCATCCGCTAGTTGTTCAGCACCAATGCCTGTAATAAACTGCAAGGCACGGAATGTTTTGATACCTCCCAGCTTATTCACCGGAATTTCTGCCGTATGGATGATGCAGTCCGGATGAATGATGCTGGCCTTTCCTACGATTTCAATCGCCTTACATTCAATGACATCCACCTTTTCAATACCTCTGGCTTGTAATAATGTTTTGCACTTGTTGGCCGCTACGGTTGATGTAGCGACACCGGTTCCACATGCGGATAAGATTTTGTAAGATTTCATTTTAATTCTCCTTTTCTTTCACAATGTGCATGATCTCTTCTTTTGTTTTTGCGTTTACAATCCGTTTTAACACTTCCTGGTCCTGGATCAGCAGAATCGCATTCTGAAGAAAGTCCATATAATTGGCTCCACTGACCGCCAGCATGATGATAAATCTCACAGGAACCATCTGATGATCTTCGATATTGGATGCCATCTGATGAAATTCCACCGGATTTTTTAAGACAGCCAAAGCCAAGGCGGTAGCATTGACATGGTTCTGATCTGTGTGTGGAATAGCCACGCCGACGCCATTCACATCCAAGCCTGTCGGAAACACTTTTTCTCTTTCCTTCAATGCCGGTACAAAGCTTTCTTTTGTATAATTCAGCTCTGTCAGTTTTCCTCCTAAAATATGAAATACTTCCTCTCTTGTCTGTACGTCTAAATCCATGAAGATCAGCTCTTCTTTGATATTCTCGCTGAGCATCCAGACACCTCCTCTTAACTTGATTTCATTATATTTTTGGAAAGGAGAACCATAAAGTTCAAAACAAAGTCAAAAAAAATGCGCACAATTGAACTAACAATTGTGCTTACTGTCTAAATACTTCAAGCCCTGATAAAATCCTATAACAGACAAAAAGCGAGGTATTGCCTCGCTGAAATGTTTCCTCTATATTTCGTTCTTTTCTATTTTTTCCATCACTTCAAAGAAGTCTTTACATACCTCATCGTATGGCTGGTCCTTCGGTTCAAACAGATCCGGTATCAAGATGGTATAACAACCCGCAGCATGTCCTGCCTGGATACCTAGCGGACTATCTTCAAAGACGTAACACTCTTCCGGTTTTAATGCCAACTGGTGGCAAGCTTTTAGAAAGATATCCGGTTCCGGTTTACTTTTGTCAATGTCAAAACCCGCAACTACGACATCAAAATAGTTCAGGATCTTTCCTCTTTCCAGATTATCATAAATCTGTTCCCGGGTAGCGCTGCTGGCAACCGCCGTTTTATATCCACGCGTTTTCATATATTGTAGAACTTCCACAACCCCTGGTTTTAATTCCAGGTTTTCCTCCATCATGCGCTTTACATGTTTAAAACAGCTTTCCCGCATTTTGTAGGGATCCACAGCGGGAAACGTCTGCTGGATCAGCTCAATGATCGCATGTTTACTGCGTCCCTTCATCTTCAGACAAAACGCATCCGATACATCTAGACCAAAATCCTTTCCTGCCAGTTTCCAGGCTTCGTTATAAAATACTTCCGTATTGAACAAAATCCCGTCTTTATCAAAGATAGCTCCCTTTATTCTTGTGTTTTCAACCATTCTATCACCTCAAAAAAATCTTTGAATACCTCGCATTTTCCTTCCAGACAAGGATCGATGGTATCGGTTTCGGGTATTAATACTGCTTTACATCCGGCAGCACAGGCTCCTAAGATACCATTGGTGCTATCCTCGAAGACAATACAGTCTTCCGGGGAAAGCTTCAACTGTCGACAGGCTTCATAGAAGACATCGGGATGTGGTTTGCTGTGGGATACTTCTACCGCCGAGGCAATCCCGCTGAAGTACGCTGTTAATCCTGCCTTTTCCAAATTCTCCCGAATTAATGAAGTGGATCCTCCACTGGCTATGGCACAAGGAATTCCTCTCGTTTTAAGATACTCCAGTATTTCTATAACGCCTGGTTTCAGTTCCAGCGTCTCTCGCATCTTCTCTACCGCATAATCTGTATATCCCTTCCAATAGGCATACGCATCGATCTCCGGTTTCATGGCATGGATCCTGTCTATCTGATCCTGGCCGCTTCGTCCCCAGATGGCATCGATGAACGCCTGGGTCACTTCAAAGCCCATGCGTTCGGCCATGACGTACCAGCCTTCGTTATAATACTTTTCACTGTCAAACAGTGTTCCGTCTTTATCAAAAATAGCACCTTTCATACTCTGTTCCTCACTGTTTCGTATATATCAGAAAAAATCATGCATTTCAATAGGCATAAAAAAATCCGGTTTCCCGGATTTCTTATTTCGTTAATTTTGATCCTGCTTCCGCATCCACGATGACTACACAATCCGGATGGTTCTGTAAAGCAGACGCAGGTACATCGGTTGTAACCGGGCCTTCTACCATTGCTTTCACGGCATCAGCTTTCTGAAGACCATTGGCTACCAATAATGCTTTCTTGGATTTCATGATCGTTCCGATTCCCATAGACATGGCCTGTTTCGGTACCTGGTTGATATCGTTATCAAAGAAACGTTTGTTGGCTTCCAGTGTGCTTTGTGTCAAATCCACGATATGTGTCAGTTCATCAAAGGATGTACCCGGTTCATTGAATCCGATATGACCATTCTGTCCGATTCCCAGTACCTGTACATCAATGGATACCTTGCTCAAGGCTTCTTCATAGGCGTCACAGTCTGCCTGTGTGCTTCCATATGGAACATGCGTGTTTGCCGGATCGATATCGATACCATTAAACAGCTTTTCATTCATGAATGTATAATAAGAATTCTTGTCGTTGCGGTCGATGCCTACATATTCGTCCAGGTTATAGGAAGATACTTCTTTATAACTGGTTCCGTTTTCTTTATGATCCTTGATCATCTCTTCATACAATCCCTCCGGACTGCTTCCTGTAGCCAGACCTAATACAGCATTGGGTTTATTATCCAATACTTCCTTGACTACTTTAAATGCTTCTTTTGAAAGCTCTGCATAGTCTTTACAAACGATGACTTTCATACTGTATACTACCTCCTTTGGAATTCCTCCAACACGTTAATCATAACACCTGCTATGGGGTTTTTCTATGGAAAAATACTGTATTTTATACCCTGGTCTTTACAGCATCCGTATAGTCATTATTTGCATTCCTGTTTGGATTTAATCCGTTGATTTCAGGTACAAATACAGAGATGACCTGGATGATCGCAACTATGGAGAGCAAGGAACTCTGGTATGTATATTTCGGAACAGACAGAATGTTTTCACCAATTTCATCCTGGTTTGTAACCATGATCGTATGAGCTTTTAAATTCACCAGATAATCAAAGGTTCTGTCCACAAGCTCTTTTTCCGTTCCATCATTGAGTAAGATGACATAAGAATCCTTTGTGATAGAACGATGCATACCATGTGAGAATTCCACGGTATCATTGAACATAGTTGGAATACACATGGTTTCCATCAGTTTTAGCTGACCTTCCATGGAAGTCCCGAAATTCAGACCATCGCCAAGAACGTAAATATGTGTCATTCCTTTTCCATACTGGTTTTTATGGCACCAGTCTGTGATATTTGAAATCACAGTATCCAGATTCATTACTTCCTGTTCCAGGTCTTTCTTATATACACCAAACTGCTCCTCGCTGATGGTTCCTTTAGCTTGTGCTAGATACAGATCCAACAGCAACAATGCCAGCAATGTACAGCTGTATCCCTTTGTCTTGGCATTGGAATCTTCTATGCCGCAATGAAAATCAATGATATCGTCACTTAGTGTATCCGTTGGCGAGCCCTTTTCATTGGTTAATCCCAATACCTTACAGCCCTTGGCTTTGGCCATTTTTAAAGACTCTACCACCCCGCGGCTCGTTCCTGTCTGGGATATACCGATCACCAGTGTCGTATCTTTCTCTTTCCAGTCAAAAGAATGGGTCGTATGCATGAAAGCCGATGGAGTGACCACATATACCGGGATCCGACAATCTCTTTCTAAAGCCGGACGTACGGAAGTTGCTGCATTGTAGGAACTTCCATGGCCAATGATATAGATGCACTCGATATCTCTATATGCCTGCGCAATTGTCTGGATCGACGGATCCTTCAACATATTCCATAAAACTTCTTTTTCTTCCCGTATATACTCCCACATTACACTTTCAAACATTTTATGTCTCCTTAACTTCTCTGATGCTATTATACACCAAAGCACTGCCAATCAGTACAGCACCGATGCAGGCAGCCGGGCTTAATCGTTCATGCAGGAAAAGAAAAGCCCAGATGGGGGCTAAGACCGCTTCGCTCATACAGATGATATTCGCGGTAAATCCGGATATGCCTTCGATTCCCTTGGCAAAAAAGATACCGCTGATCCCGTTGGTCACAATACCGGCAGCCAGTAGATACAGTCCGTCAGATACGGACACCTGTATAGAAGGATGCACCACAAGATAGAACAAGGTCGTCAGTGCGCATAAAAAATATTGTATATATAAGGAACTGTTGGCATCGGCCTGTTCTTTGGTATTCAGATAGAACTGAGCCCCTAAAAAAGCACCGGAAGCAATGGCCAGAATATTCCCTAACAGACCATCCCAAGAAAGCTGGTCAAAGAAGAAGGTAACCATTCCGGTCAGGGCAAGAACGATTACCAACAGCTGATAGGGCTTCGGCAGCCTCCTTTTATCCAGACTTTGATAAATCAATACAAAGATCATCGAGGTATACTGCAGGACAATGGTATTTCCGACCGTTGTCAAAAGATTGGCAAATACGAAACAGATCTGCATCAAGAATTGAAAAAAACCGGTCATCAGCACAAATTTTGTCCATTGAAAACGATGCCTTTGAAACAACAGACAAAAAACAAGGGCAAAAAACGCCTCCGCACCGACAATCAGAAAACCCGATTGTTCCACACTTTTAATAAACAATCCTCCGGTTGACCAGCATAGGGCAGTGATAGCTACATAGAAGTGATATTTCGTCAATCCCTTTTGTCTTTCCATGTTTTACATTCTATCAAGGATCCGAAAAGGAACAAAGAAAAAGAATCAGAAAATCTGATTCCAGTATGAATAATTATTTTTTCTCAAATGGTTATCTCCTGTCCTTACGGTATATTCTGGTTCGCAACAGATAAAAAGAAAGCCATATAGATAAACCCAGACACCAAATCATCAGGTTATACATTCCATGCGTCAGAATCAGATACCCATTATAAAACTGTTTAGACATCCACCCGTTGACGATTGCAGAAAAATGCATATAGGTCGTAGGAAACAGATGGGCAAATGGTTGTAAATACGGAATCAGATAAGGCGCATAGCCAAATCCTGTAATTAGTACAACAGATGTGATCAATAAACTGGTTTCCTCTTTGACAAAGGCAGAGAGTACGCTCACAAATAAAGAAAGAAACAAAATAAAACCGGCAAGCAGAAGTAAGTAGGATCCAATACAAAGATCTGCCGGCTTTGTGATCCATGTTTCTTGGCTCCATACCAAAATAGGATGTGTCCTACCCGTTTGTCCGGTCAGCAGTGTACATACGATCCACTGCAATCCCAATACGCCCCCTGCCATTCCCATGGAACAGATAAAACCAGCTATGATCTTTGAAATCACGATACAAGGACTGCTTAAGGGGAACAGTCGGGTACAATCCAGCGCCTGGTTCCGATCCATCAAAGCTATATGAGCCAGAAGAATCAGACTGCCAATGGTCAAAAGCGCAGGAAAGATCGTCTGGCCTGTATAGAACAAAAAGGTAAACCCGTATACAGGATATTCCAAATTTTCGTAAGCCAGATGCTGGTCAGACAGTGCCTCATAATAGATCCTTTGTTTATCCAGGTCTTCCACCATATCTTCGGATTGTTGCCAAACCATCGCTTTATGTTTGTCAAGAATCGTTAAATACGTACTGGTAAAAGAATCCCAATCCTTTGTTTCATAGGCATCCAGTGCCTCTTTATATTCCGGTACCAGTACTTGTGTCTGCTCATTCAAT
>DGUK01000101.1 GCA_002394635.1 Faecalitalea sp. UBA4312 | reverse complement strand
TTTATATAATTCTTTGTATTCTTTCTTATAATCAATTACCGTATTTCCCTGCGTTCTTACTGTCTTTTCTTATATAGAAGAAGCTCCGGGTTGTTTCCATCTCTATCATACATGCTGATAAGGATAAAATCCATGTTGGCCAGTATTCCGAAACACCGGTCGTTTTTTGCAGGCAGCTGGTTTCCCAGATACATGGTGTTGTCCTCCAAAAATTGAATAAATTTGCCTGATGGCAGTGGATATGCCAAATTGACATAGGCACCGACTAAGGCATTTAATGTTTCCAACTTCGGCATCCCTTTTATAGAAAGATCATTGATTTCCTGGATCAGCTGTTTTTTCAGAACCTCGAAGCTTCCATCATTCAGCTTCCCCTTGTGTTTCCAGTAATCCAGTTGTGGCAGCCTTTCTTTCATATAAGTACGCGCCTGCTGTTCGGTAATATTATCATTGACCATATGCGGTATACATACTTCTATCAGGGCATCCATATCATTGTATACATATGTACCATTCACAAAACACCACTGACAATAGTTTTCATTGAGAGACCCGTCTTTGTTGCGGCCTAACAAATCATCTTCCAATGGCATTCCACAGCACTGGCACACAAGCGAATGTGGCGACCCCAGAAGTGTATTAATAGAAACATCAAAGAGTTTTGATAATAGTTTCAAGGTTTCTGTATTCGGTACAGTTTCCCCTTTTTCCCAACGGGATACTGCCTGTCGTGTCACAAACACTTGATTTGCCAATTGATCCTGTGACAAACCTTTTTTTGTTCGAAGCTGATAGATTACATCTTTTGTATTCATGTACATACCTCCTGTCTTTATACTAATATAAAGACAGGGATCTGACACGCAACTTGTGGTTGCATCCTATCTTTTCCTCGTTCTGGTTATGTGTACCAGGCAAGAAATCCATAAGTTATGTTCCAAATACATTTTGACAAAATTATTGATCGATAAAATAAAAAGCTCTCTGTTTCCAGAGAGCTAGATCAACCGTTCCATGCGCTGATGGATATCACGGATGAAACAATCCGGCTTTGTGACTACATATTGTCCATGTTTCATCCCATCCAATCTTCGTAAAAGGATGCCCGGAATATGGTTTCTTACATAATGGATATCCGTTTTTCTTTCCTTTTCTTCTTTTTCTCCATACCAGTATTCAATGACGGTATTCAGTGTCGGGAATGTCTCAGGCATGGAATAATTATCGGTGGAATCGTAGACCCGCCAAATGGTTTGCGCGCTCATATGTTGAAGAGTCTGCCACATCATGTCTAATCCGAATTGTGTGTAATCTTCGGGCGGAAATGCCAAGGACAAGGCTTTCTTACTGTGCTTGCCCCATTCTGTCATCAGAAAATCCTTTAACAAGATCATACGCGTCACGATCCGTGGATATTCATACGGTGTAATGCCGGCATCAATAATGGCATGCCGTATGACCAACCGATCATCAGCTAACATACGGATAACTAAGCCACCGCCCATGGATAGTCCATAGACCATATCCAATGTAGTATATCCCTGCTTGATCAATGCCATTTCAATATCATCGGCAATCTGTTCTATACTGGTAAACGATTTTGAAGTTCGCGGATCATGTCCGGGTACAGAAACCAAGATCACACGGTAGTCTTTGGCCAGCTTCCCAGCGGATCCTAAAAACATATCCCAGGACATCGCGGTTCCGTGGATCATCACAATCGTCTTCTTTCCTTTCTTTCCTATTTCATGAAGCAATGTATTCATCACAACTCCTTCTTTCATCCTTTCTCCATCAGAATAAAATCGGAATATCCCCATGCAAGACAATCCGGATCAGCCCGATCACCACAAGATGCAGTGGATAATACACATAAAAGAACCATTTCATCCCCCTCCATGTTCCTCTTTGACCATTGTATCGTGCTAAAACAGGAATGGACAGGAAAGTAAACATCTGTAAAAGACCATAGAGCTTGTCAAGAAACAAAAAAAACACAGTCGCATAAATAAACGTCCACAATACGATATCCCTTGCCTGTAATTTAAAATTATCTCGATGTGCATATAGGAAAAAAGGACACATGACCGCTATACTGGACCAGTCGGATGGAAAAGACAAAAGACAGATGACGAAGATGCTGATGATCTTTATCCATTGTGCGATCCGGTCCTGATTGCAGATCCATATCAGAACGACTGCCCAGGCCAAAGACCATAAAACGCTGGTCTGATTAAAGACGCCGGTGGATAGTGGAAGAAAAGGAATTCCAAACGCAAAGTCATAAGCAAAATGAGAAAGGATTGCAAACAGAAATAATCGCTTTATATACTTTGCCATATCATGCGTGTAATAACACCCCTCGGCAATAAAGAACCACATAATCGGTGCCGTCAGCCTTCCGATGATATGCAGCGCAAAGACGTACCAGACGGCCTGGGTTCCCGGAAATACAGCCCACGTCAAATGGTCAAGTGTCATAGCCGCAATCGCGATGCCTTTGATTTGATTGGCATTGAATCCTGTTCTCTTTTCCATAAAAATCCTTTCTGACTCCTTCAGGTGAGGTTTCTCTTTATTGTGAAGTATATTTGATATAGCTAGCTAGTCTTCTTAACGTAGACTCATCAAAATGAAGACCATCCTCTGTAAATTCAATTCGATTCTTTAATATTTCCGGGACGGTTGTCCATCGAGATGCACTTTCCTTCAGGATGGGACTTTTTAACAGTTTTCTTCGAAGCAGCCGATTGTAGCGCCCCTCATACCGGTTGAATATCCTTGATTCATACCCGATAACCGGATGATCCCTTGAACCGGCCACAATACCGATGACTGTCACTGTCGGACGATAATATTTTCCGTTGTATTCATACTGCATGGATGCCAGCTTTTCAGCACATGTAATGGCACTGTCCACATTTTCCTCATTTTCATTATTGATAAAATCATAGTCGTTGACGGTCGCAAAGAAAAAAATCTCACATTTCCCTTTGGCTTCAATCTGAGCATGAAAACAATCTTCGACAGACTGATAGAATTCATCAGTACAGATATATGGCATCGTGTTTACGTAGTGCCCGCCCGTTAACGCAAAAACCGCAAACGCGTGCCCGCCGGTCTGCTGCTGATACAGCCCCAGCTGACAACATCGGCTGTCCCCGACCACTATCCGTCCCGATGTATAGCTTTTGGACAAAGGGCTGGTACGATAGATTTCCTGATTGTATTCATTCACAAAATATTCAAGATACGCATCTTCATTGGCGGAAAGCACTGGCAGATCCAGGTTCGCTACAGGCATATCACAAAAGCGTACAGGTGCAGCCGTCCCGATCTCCTTTTGACAGGCAACCATGGTTATAAACAATGTCCAACAACTAATAACGCAACATACCCTTTTAAACCTCATGCCAATTTCCTTTCAATATAGTTCATTTATATACCATTCCTGAAAGGAATTCAAATCTATCTCTTTTACACAAGGTTTCACTTTTTATAAATCTTTTGTTTCGTAAGGCTTATTCCACGAACCAATCTCGATCAGATTCCCTTCCGGATCGGCGATGTAGCATGTTCTTTGTCCCCAAGGCTCCGTTGTCGGTTCCATGACCGGAACGGCTCCTTGTTCAACGGCTTTCTGAAATTCCATATCCACTTGTTCAAACGTATCTACATATAAAGCTATCTCAAAATGGCCATTCAGCCCTTTGACATAGTCATAGCGATGCCCTGTCATTTTTTCAAAGTCTTTTCTTCCGTATAAAAGAAACAACGTTCCATCCTTAACCAGATACACGTTTTCTGTCCCTTCGGCTTCTTTGATCTCGAATCCAAGGACATCCCGGTAAAAGCGAATCATCGTATCCATATCCTTCACCAAAATTCCCAAACCATCCAGGCGCATAATAACTCTCCATTCTATTCTTTAGATTATCGTAACATACGCGTTCCATTATCAAAAGGAGTGAGGTATTTTACCTCACCCCGTATGGTTAATTATTTCTTTCGGAAACTGTTAAAAACTGTTTTTATGTCCTTGTCTAAGGTCTGTACTTCCAGCGAAACAGACTTATGCGGACTGCATCCGGAAAAAGGATCGGGCAGGAGATGCAAACACAGCCTTACAGGCCCATCCTGTTGGCTTTGAACATCATCACAATGAGAGCTCTGCCCCCATCTGAAATGCATTGTTCAGATCCTTCGGAAACTGTTTTTCTCGCATTTCCCTCTTGTGCTCTTCATTAAAGCTAGCCATATCAAATTTAGTATAATCGGCTACCTGCAATGTATCACAGCAGGCATACACCTCCACACGACCATTCAAGGCTTTAAATGTTTGCGTAAGTTCCTTTGCTTTTTTTCTATAGCTGATATTATAAAATGACTTTGGTGCATTCATAGTCAGGATGATGCCTACGTTGACCTTGCCTGTAAAATAGTTGGAATAATCATCATAAGATAAAGCGCAGAAGTGAAGTCGCTCGATCAAGGCATGCACCTGGCTGGTAATATCCCCTAGATAAATCGGCGAACCAATAATCAGAGCATCGGCTTCAAAAATACGGTCAAGCAATGGAGACAGATCGTCCTTCCAGTAACACTTACAGCGAGTGGCTCCTTTTCGTTTACACGCCATACAGCTGCGGCAACCAGTATAAGATAAATCAAAGAGATCGATATACTCTGTTTTGGCACCAGTGGATTCAGCCCCTTTTTTCGCTTCTTTGAGCATCATAGCTGTATTCCAGTTCTTTCTTGGACTTCCATTCAACAGAATCGTTTTCATTGTTTTCCTCCGTTCTATCTAGTCAGAATGAAAAAGCATACGAAATCTTTTTTTGCTTGCATACTCTGACAGAGACTCCTTCTTCCGTATATTTAAAATGCTTTGTATAGATAAAAAAATTATATTCTATTCTTTTATAGAGTCATACTTTCGTGCTTCTTTTTATCAGTAAAGCTATCGCTAAAAAGCAATCTCCAGCATGCTTCCTTCCCCTTTGCTACGATACAGTAAATACAATGGATAGTCCCCTTTGGCAAACGGCACCGTCTGCTTGCGAAGGATCCATGTCTTCGATGCCGGTATCTCTATTTTAGCTATACAGGCAGTTTCTCTTTCCTGTTCAGCAGCGAACCCTTTGGGCAGCCCCTGGTATATTTCGATTTCCGCTTCCATATCGCACTGCATTGTGACCGAGAACAAGCATTCACCTGTAAAGGTGAAGTAACGGAATCCGATCAATGTGCCATCCTGCAGCTGACGAACATATCTTTGATCCCTCTTGCTTCCGATATGCGGAAAATGTTCATTCAATTTATGGTTGCTGCCATGAGGCATCGCGCCGTTGGACAATACGCAACAGATGGCCGCCGGATAGTTTCCCTGTGCCGGCAAAGGCTTCCCATTCAATCCACAGGAGCTTACGGGAACCTGAGCAATCGTTCCATCCGGTCGGATCTCAATCGGTTCTGCACACCCTTGTCGGCTATAATCCGACTTATGTGTCAGTCTGTGGTAAAAGACATACCATTGATCTTTGATTTTTTCAATGCTGCCATGGGTCGTGCCTGTCATATTCAGCCGTTGTGCCTCCGTTCTTCCATTCAGACCGACATCTCCATTGGAGACGATCGTTCCACCATAGACATATCCATGGTCTGCGTATTCACTCACGGCATAACAGAGCTCGTGATTCAAACATGAAGAATAAATGAAATAATACTTTCTTCCGATCTTACGGATCGAGCTTCCTTCATAAAAGGAATGGCCTTCAAACGAAGTTCCTTTTACTTTGTATGGAATGACAGGATACGGTATTCCTTTTACTGTCAACATATCATTCTCCAATACAGCCATATAAGCCCCCATCACACTGGTAGTGCCGGCATGAGAAACGATTTCTTCGCGAGTCTTATTGAACATGTCCATTTCATTACGAATTGCTTGTTCATCCGTGAGAAAATCTTCTGCTTCTTCACTAAGATACTGCGTACCATAATACAAACGAATGATTCCTTCATCATTCAGCACAGCCGGATCAAAACATACCCCCTCCAACATGGCAGTTCCATCTGCATGCTGCACATATCCAAGGTATTCATAATGACCCGCCGGTTTATCACAGACCGCAACTCGGATTGGACCGTGATAGCCACCCTGGCCATAGCGGCCAGACATACAATAATAAAGATAGTATCTTCCATCGTTGCCACGTACGACATCCGGAGCATACATATATTCCCGAACAACCGGAGAATACAGACTGTCCTTTTTTCGATAGTCCGGATCCTGCGATGCCTTGTAGATCACGCCCTCATAACGCCACGAAGTGAGATCATCGCATGAGGCTGAATAACTGACATAATCTAACATGCAGAAAGTATCCCCATCCTCTTTATCATGGGAACCATATATATATACTCTGTCTCCAAACACATGCGGTTCGGCATCCGGTACGTATTCATTCAACGGAAGATACGGGTTAAATCCTTGTTTCATAACGTTTTATCCTTCTCTAAATAAATCAATCCATTCTGGTAATAACGACTTTCCCTTCTGCATCAAGCGGAGGCGTAATGCCTCCGGCATTGGGTGACGTCAATCACACATATCCGTGTTCGTATGGTCTTTCTTTTCCTATTAGCTTGCTCTACCAAACCATCTAATTCCATATCTTATTTAAAATTATATCATTCCTTTGTGGATTATCATTCATTTCATACCCTTTCTTCATTGACTAGGACCAAATAAAAAGGCCGATCGGAGTGGCTCAGCACTGAAATCGGTCAGAATAAAGAACAGATCCAAAAAAGCAGAGATGATAAAGGAAAGATGCATTTTCCAGTTATAGCCAAAAAAGATGAGAACCCAGAACATTTTCAACCTCTGAATAGGAATGTGTGAAGAAGCAAACCGCTTATCCTGAATAAAGCTGACTTCTGCCCATAACATAAGAAAGAGTCCTGCCATCATCATAACTGTCAAAAAAATCATATATACCATGCAATGCTCCTTCACTTCTGCATTTCTAGTTTTTCATAGAATCAACCCTTTGGCAGCTTCATGTATCCTTCCATATCCATGAATCCAATCTCGTGATAAAGGTCTTTTGCCACCTCTGCGCTTTCCAGAAAGATTTTTTCTGTTCCTCGTTTTTTAGCCTCCTGTATTAAAAATTCAACCATCTGCCGACCAATCCCCTTCCCTCGGAGCTGTGGCAACGTATAAATATTCATCAGATAGCCATTTGTTCCAAAGACATTATCCGGAGACGGCATTTCCTTTTGATAGCAGATTCCTCCGCACCCGACAATTTCTCCTGTCCTTTTTACGACCGCAAAACAAGCTGTGTGGGTCCCATCCGCAAGATGCTCTTCATAGTAAGATCTGTTGTTTTTTTTGAGTACCTCATTATCTTTGATTCCATCATCAAAAAATACTTCGGCCAGTACACGCATCCGCCACTCCATGAGCCGATCTAGATCGGACAAATCTGCTTTTCTGATTTCTATATCCATTTTTCAGGCCTCCTTCATCACGACCGGCATTCTGGTCATATCCGGTTTTCCGTTGGTATTCAAGGGAATCTGCGGCATCCGGATCATAAATTCCGGAATCATGAAATCCGGTAGATACTCTGAAAGCTCTTTTCTGATACGGGACACTTTAAGATCTGGATTGGATGGCACAACATAGGCAATCATATAAGGCAGTCCTTCCTCATCGGTAAATGAGCGAACAACTGCTTGTTCCACACCTTCGCATTGATACAGTCTGGATTCGACCTCCATGACTTCGACCCGTTTGCCGTTGATCATGATCTGTGTATCTTTCCGATGCAAAAAAGCAATGTTGCCATCCGGCAGAATATATCCTAAATCTCCGCTTCGGTACATAACATCCCCCGATTTTGTTTTTTCAAAGGCTTTGTTTTCCTCATCATGATTCCCGATATATCCGTTGGATACACCATCGCCATAGATACAGATTTCGCCAATTTCGCCTTTTTTAACTTCGTTTCCTGCCACATCTAAGATCCGGATCGAGGTTCCTGAAACAGGATGCCCGATCGGATATGTACCATCTGCAAGGATCTGTCCATCCCGGCATCGATAGTACGAAGCACATACAGTCGTTTCGGAAGGACCATACGTGTTATAGACTTCTGCCTGATCCAGAAGATGATTGACATGATGGCTCCGAAGCACATCACCTCCGCTGATCAGAAGACGCAGGCTGGCGGGAATCGATGACAGACAATTCATCTCTGCCAGCAGATATGGAAAGCCTGAAAGCATCGTTACCCCGTGTTTTTTTACAAAAGTCATCAGTCGACGGACATCCTTTTTATCTTCTTCCGAAGGAATGGCAAGGGCAGCTCCGTTCAGAAGACTTGTGAAAACTTCTTCCACAAAGATGTCAAAGGAACATACTGAATACTGAAGCATGATATCTTTTGGCCTAGGATGAAATTCATTTTCAAATGCTCGGACATAGTGACAGACATTCCGGTTTGTGACCGATACCCCTTTGGGCCTTCCGGTTGTACCGGAAGTATAAAGAACGTATGCCAAATCGTCAGGATGTTGTTTATAGATCCTTGTACGGCTTTCTGGGTCTGCATTGCAGATGGAACAATCAGAATAAATCTGTTTATAGGGTTCCAGCTTAGCGGTATACTGCATCTCCGTCAAAATAAAATCCACTTTTGCCTCATCCATCATATAATGGATCCTGGCTGTAGGAAAAGACGGCTCTGCCGGAACATACATAGCTCCTGTTTTTAATACCGCAAGGATGGAAGCAATCATTTCCGCTCTGTGCCTCATAACGATTCCAACAGCTCTCGTATGTGGAGGAAAACTATCTGCAATCATGTCTACCATATCCGAAAGTTCTCCGAATGTCATTGCTCTTCGATTCTCAATAATTGCCACACTGTTTCTGTTTGCCTCTACCGTCTTTTGAAATAGACCATATATCGTATTATCCATACCTCTATATCCTCCTTCAGACGATAGCCAAGATGCCTTTCGCACTTCGCAATGCCGCATCTTTGAAATGATTTCCGGGATTCAGTTCCCAGGTTACGTCAAGGCCTTTATCTTGATAGTGCTCCACTATACATTCCGTATTTTCCTGAACTGTCCTGAGGTATCCATTTTTCGTTTTTGCCTCTCTATCTCCCAGGGATACGTAAATTTTTTCCGGTCTTTTCTTCATCTCGTTTGAATACACGTACTCCTTAAAATCCGGAAACCAGAGAGAGCCGGACATGCTGGCTACCCTGTCAAACCGATCCGTACGATACATCGCATAAAGCGCAAAAAGCCCTGCCAGTGAGTATCCCGCCAAACTGATATGTGCCGGACTGCCAGATACTCTATTGAGCGCAGCAGGCACAATTTGCTCCAGCAGCAACCTCAGATAATCATCTGCTCCACCAGTACAAGGCGTATCTTGTGGTGTAATCGGCGGACAGTACCACGGTGTCATATCGTGGTCCCATTTCAGATTTCCAACACAAAGTAAGTTGAAATCTTTACTGTCCAATTCCATAGCTGCTTTCATAACTGATCTTCCATCACCAGCATAATTGTTCAATATAATAAGAGGCCTGTCCGTACCTTTCGAATGGTACAAGGTTACTTCCTTTCCCTCGATGTTGAATTTTTCCAT
>DGUK01000091.1 GCA_002394635.1 Faecalitalea sp. UBA4312 | reverse complement strand
ATCAAGGCGATATGTTCCGGCTTTTCACAATCCTCGATGCTGCGGAATAGCTGCAGGTAGGAATTGGCGGTAAACATAAAGTTATTCAATGGATTGGCATTGTACAGATCTACAATCGCTTCATCCCGGGTCAGCCAGTCATTTTTGGTCCGGGCAGGTTCGAAGGCTTTATTATAAGCACCTAAGGCCATATTGGCCAGTAAATCACTGCGGTGATCCCAGCCTTTGGTTTTACCGATCATTGTGCTGAGGGCTTTACCGGCCGCTAAAGTAGCCGGATCCTGATAACCGGTTCCCATAATAATGGCTCCGTTTAATGTATATCCGTATTGTTCGATATACTGACGGGCTAAAAAAGAGCCCATGGAATGGCCTAATAAGAAATAAGGAACATCCGGATACTTTTTCTGGGTCAGTGTATGCAGCTGGTGAATGTCTTCAATGACACATTCATTGGAAACCAGTTCTCCTAACTGACTGTCATCGGTAACCGAAGATCCATGGCCTAGATGATCGTTACCGACCACCACGAAGCCGTGTTGGGCCAGCACATTGGCGAAACGGTCATAGCGGTCAATAAACTCGATCATACCGTGGCTGATCTGCAGAACCGCTTTGACTTGATCTGTCTTCCATTCGATCGCATGGATTTCTGTCTTTCCGTCCATGGACGGATATGTGAAATTAGTTTTCATGATATACCTCGCTTACGATAGTTCTGTTCTTATTCTAACCCATTTGATTCAAAAAGCACAATATTCGAAAAAAGCGGTATGTGGATATAAAAAAAAGGACAGAAGAGATCTGCCCATACGCTTATGCATACAATGTATCGATGATTGCGTCAATATAAGAATCGATGGTTGGGTATCCCTGATCGGATTCATTGTTTCCGTGAAAGAACGTATTTTCTGTATATTGAGCGAATTGTTTGAATGTTTTGAACATGTGATTTCCTCCTTGTACCTTTTCAGGTTACAAGAATGTATTTTAGTCGTTTTAAAAGAGATGTAAAGAGGATTTGAAAAAATGTTATAACTTTTTATCTGATAGCCTTTACATAATCTCTTAAATGGTACAGAGATAGAAAATCTTAAGAATAGATTCTTTAGAAGTCGTAAAAAAGTGCTAAAATAAGACCATTGAGGAGAGAAGACCATGAAATCATTTTCAAAACGAATGGATGCCTTTGGGACATCCATCTTTACGGAATTAAAAGCCATGAAACTGGCCTATATGGAAGAAACAGGAAAGGAACCCATTGACTTTTCCATCGGATCACCGAACATCCCGCCGGCGGAACCGATCGTTCGGGCGATGAAGGAAGCGATGGATGTTCCGGAAAACTTTAAATATGCGATTACCGAACTGCCGGAATTGTTAGAAGCAGTTCAAGACTGGTATCAAAATCGATACGATGTATCCCTGGATCCGGATCAGATTGTCTGTATGTCCGGAACCCAGGAAGCCTTGAGTACGATCTGTCTGGCTTTATGTGATCCCGATGATCTCGTGCTGGTACCGGATCCTTGTTATCCTGTCTTTCAGGACGGACCGAAGATTGCCGGCGCACAAGTTGCCTATATGCCGCTGAAAGAAGAAAACGATTATCTGATCCAGTTGGATGAAATCGATGAGGAAACAGCTAAAAGAGCAAAACTGATGGTGGTATCCTACCCGAACAATCCAACGTGTGCCACAGCACCAGACTGGTTTTATGAAAAGCTGATTGCGTTTGCGAAGCGATACGATATCATGGTCATTCATGATAATGCCTATAGTGAACTGATCTTTGACGGAAGTCAGGGACGCAGCTTTCTTTCCTATCCGGGAGCTATGGAAATTGGCGTGGAAATGAATTCCTTATCCAAGACGTTCGGACTGGCCGGGGCACGGATTGGGGTCTGTGTTGGAAATAAAGAGATGATCGGTGCATATCGGGTGCTGAAATCCAACATGGATTATGGCATCTTCCTGCCGGTGCAAAGAGGTGGTATTGAAGCTCTGCGTCATTGTATGGACACTATACCAGCGACCCGCAAGGCCTACAAGGACCGAAGAGATGTGTTAAGCTCAGCCTTTCAAAAAGCGGGATGGATCATTGAACCAAGCCCGGCGACCATGTTTGCGTGGGCACCGATTCCAAAGAGCTATACATCCTCCAACGCCTTCGTAAAAGACCTTTTGAAGAAAACCGGCGTGGTGGTTACACCGGGGGAATCCTTTGGACAGTACGGCATGCGCTATGTCCGTTTTGCGTTGGTACAGGATGTCGAGCAGATCCGGGAAGCAGCTCGCCGCATTCAGGCATCGGGATTGTTTGCGGAGGAAAAACGATGATTTCTCTGGAAAAATGTACAAAGGACACGTTGAAGGAAGCGGTTCGGATCTGGAACCAGGTGGTAGAAGAGGGAAAAGCCTTTCCACAGGAAGATTGTCTGGATGAAATCAGCGGTCAGGCATTCTTTGACGCACAAACTTATACGGGTGTGGCAAAGGATGGAAACGAAGTCGTCGGGGTCTATATTCTGCATCCCAACAATGTCGGACGCTGTGGTCATATCTGCAATGCCAGCTATGCGGTCGATCGAAACAAAAGAGGCAAACGGATCGGTGAAGCACTTGTCAAGGACTGCATGAAGCAGGCAAAAAAAGCCGGATTTTCCATCCTGCAGTTCAATGCGGTGGTCGCTTCCAACCAACCGGCATTGCACTTATATAAGAAACTCGGCTTTATTCAGCTGGGTGTGATCAAAAAAGGCTTTTGGAATAAAGAAGGTGTCTACGAAGATATCATTCCACATTATATTTCTTTGGAGAACGTATGTTAGCGACTATCATTAATGCCCTGGCAATTGTCGTCGGGGGCCTTAGTGGATTCCTATTCGGAAAGCTGTTAACGGAACCTATTCAGGAGGGTCTGATCAAAGCGTGTGGGATCTGTGTCATTTTTATCGGGGCAGCCGGTGCTTTGGAAGGTATGTTGTCCATCGATGGAAGAAATCTTGTCAGCGGCGGATCCATGCTGATCATCGGATGTATCGGTATAGGAACGTTACTGGGCGAGTGGATCGATATTGAAGGCTGGTTTGAACGCTTCGGGGCATGGTTGAAGATCAAAAGCGGCAACGGAAAGGATAATTTGTTCATTGAAGGGTTTGTGACGACATCGATTACGGTTTGTATCGGCGCCATGGCGGTGGTCGGTTCTATCCAGGCCGGCTTGTTGGGGGATTATTCTACCTTGTTTACCAAAGCTGTTCTGGATTTTATCATTGTGATGATGTTATCTTGTTCCCTTGGAAAGGGTTGTCTGTTTTCGGCTATTCCGGTCTTTCTGTTTCAAGGTGGAATGACCTTATTGGCCCAGGTGCTGAAACCCATCATGATTCCGATGGCCTTATCCAATTTGTCTACGGTCGGATCTATTCTGATCTTCTGTGTGGGAATCAATCTGGTCTTTGGAAAGACCATTCGCGTTGCCAATATATTACCGGCCATTGTGATGGCGGTAGCAGCAGCCTTTTTACCTTTTTAAAAAGCGGTATCTTTGTAGGATGTCGCTTCTTTTCGTATAATAAAGATATGATCATCAATACAGGAAACCGAACCGACATTCCATCCTTTTACAGTCAATGGTTTTATAAGCGGATCGAAGAACAGATGGTGATGGTACGCAATCCCTATGTACCCAATCAGATCAGAAAGTATTCATTGGAGCCTTCATTGATCGATTGTCTATGTTTTTGTACCAAGGACCCGCAGCCGATGTTGACCAGATGGCAGGAAATTGCCGAGATTCCCCAGTTCTGGTTTGTGACCATAACACCTTATGGAAGAGATATTGAACCTTATGTTCGTCATAAGCAGGAGATCCTGCAATCCTTTCGGGAACTTTCAAAACGGGTAGGCAGCCATCGGATCGGATGGCGTTATGATCCAATCCTTATCAATGACAAATATACAGTAGAATATCATTTGCGGGCCTTTGAAACAATAGTAAAAACTCTGCAGGGATCGACGCATCAATGTGTTATCAGTTTCATTGATTTATACAAGAAGACCATAAAGAATTTTCCTCAGGTAACGGAAGTATCCAAAGCGGACCAGTTCTTTTTGGCTGAACGGTTGGTTGAAATCGGAAAAAAGTTTGATATAGAAATTTATACATGTCTGGAGGATCCGGCATTTGCACGATTCGGTGTGAATACGACAGGATGCATGAGCCGATTGGTACTGGAACGAGCCATCGGGAAATCCTTAAAACCCGAACAATCCAACGCCCGGCAAGGCTGTGCGTGTTTATTAGGCAATGATATTGGAGCTTATAATACGTGTTTACATGGATGTTTATATTGTTACGCGAATTATGATCGGAAGCTGGTGGAACAGAATGCCAAACAACACGATCCGGATTCACCATTACTGGTAGGCCATGTGCACAAAGAGGATACGATCATCGAAGTACAGCCCAAGAGCATGGAGGATGTCCAGCTTCGGTTATTTTAAGGAGGAAGGATGTTTGAAACACATTTTCTCATCCATTCACAAAAGGAGTGTGCCCATCTGATCGAGATGGCTGGTTTTCTTCCGTTTTTTGCCAATGGGATCCCCGGCTTTTCACTGCAGGAGCACGTGGATCCAACGTTGTGGTTTACTACCGAGACTGGACCTTGGGAATGGAAAGGTCCGCTTATCAGGGATACGCATTGTGCTTATGGAAAATTTTTCGCGAATAAAGCGGTTTTTATCAGTAAACAATGGATGATGGATTTTGCTAATTATCGACGCGACGGGTATGATTATGATGCCCGTTACAATGACGGGCTCAGCGCTCATCGGGATCGGGAGTGTTATGAACTGATTGAAAAATACGGACCTCTCTTATCCAAGCGGCTCAAGAAATTAGGGGATTATCGAAAAGGGGGAAAGAAAGGTTTTGATACGATCATCACCCGCCTGCAAAGCCAGGGGTATGTAACCATCAGTGATTTTGTATATGAGACAAAAGAAGATGGGACCCGTTATGGATGGGGTGTGGCTGAATATGCGACACTGGAACAATGGTATGGAGCTGAATATATACGATCGATGTATCAACGAACGCCGGAACAGTCATATCAGCGTATGATGAAACATTTGAAAACCATTCTGCCACAGGCAGAAAAGAAACAACTTGAACAGATTTTAAAATAACCTCCCGTATATACAGGAGGTTATTTACTTAATCTAATTTCATATCGCCGTCTTTGACCCATCCGAGTTTTTTGACAAAGCTGTTGATCAAAGGACAAAGGATAGCTGGAAGAACAAAAGAAATGAGAATCAGGCCAATCCAGTCCATGGCGGTGATCCCAGCTTTGGTTCCGGCAGCTACATCATTGACCCATCCTGTATAAACTCCGATCTGTCCGACTAAGCCACATGTTCCCATACCGCTGGAAACAGCCGGTCCATTCATTTGCAGGTGGAAAATACAGGTCGCTATCGGACCGGTAATGGCCGAGGTGACGATGGGGGCAATCCAGATTCTCGGATTGCGGACAATGTTGCCCATCTGTAACATGGAGGTTCCGATTCCCTGCGAAATCAGGCCACCCCATTTATTCTCTTTAAAGGATTGTACCGCAAAGCCGACCATTTGTGCACAACATCCGGCAACGGCAGCTCCACCGGCCAGACCGGTCAAGTTCAAGGCGGCACAGATAGCTGCCGAAGATATTGGCAGGGTCAGAGCAATACCGACCAAGACTGATACCAGGATACCCATTAAGAACGGCTGCAATTCCGTTGCCCACATAATCAGATCGCCTACCTTTAATGCGGCGGCACCTAAAGCCGGAGCAATCAGATAGGACAAGAAGATACCGACACCGATCGTAACTAACGGTGTGACCAGGATGTCTACTTTCGTTTCTTTGGATACGGCTTTTCCGAACTCGGATGCGATAATGGCGATAAACAGAACGGATAATGGCCCTCCGGCTCCCCCTAGAGCGTTAGCGGCAAAACCGACGGTAATCAGGGAGAACAAAACCAGTGGCGGACAATGCAGAGCATACCCGATGGCTGTCGCCATGGCCGGACCGCTCATAGCGCTGGCCAAACCACCTACGGTATATTCCATGCCGCTGATCGTGGCTACCGGATTGGTTAAAAAGCCGATATGGAACTGAGAACCAATACTGTTGATGATCGTTCCGATCAACAAAGAACAAAACAGACCTTGTGCCATAGCACCTAGGGCATCGATACCATAACGTTTGGCAGAGATTTCAATATCTTTTCGTTTTAAAAATTCCTTCATAATCAAATTCCTTTCCTAGGGAAACAAGGTGTCAAGACACCTGTTAATACATTATTGGATTTTGAGGAATATGTCAAGAAAGCAACAAAAAAAGCGATAGAATGAAGGGATCTTATTGACAAATGAAAACAACGACATCCGTAGATATCGTTGTTTACTCTGATATAAGTATATGTTCTTTTTCCAGCTGTTCCAGCAATGTTCGATAGATCGTTTCATCCGGGCAGGAAATGGTATGCAGATGTACCCCTTCTGTCAATAAAGATAATGGCTGGGCATCGTATTTTTCACATCGGGCGATATACTGATCTACATCGTACCGACTGGATAACTGCAGTGAACCGATCAGTTCCCCGTAGATTGGATGTTCAACGATGACATCAATGACGGTACATCCCAGATCAACGATCAGATATAGTTCCTTTTTCATATCCTTGCTGGTATGCTGGCAGGCAATCCGATGAATAAATTGCTGCGTTGTTTGTTCCATCATATAGCCTCGTGGCGTGGATAAGATGTTTTGTCCACTGGCTCGCAGCAGAGCGATGTCGCCAACTATGATCTGACGGCTGACATGAAACTGTTCCGCAAGTCGGGAGGCACTGATGGCTTTTTTTTCCTGATCCAGTATTTGAATGATGCGATCTCTTCTCTTGGTACCTGTCATGATTTTATCTTAGCAACAATGTTTTTATTTGTCCAATCGAGTACAAAGATCCACAAAACAGAATAACATCTTCTTTTGCTGCTGCACCTAAAGACAGATTGACGGCTTGTTCCAAACTGTTACAGGCATATATATCCACTGTGGTTTTCTTTTCCAGTACCTTTTTAAGCTCAACAGCCGATAGAGAACGGGGATTGGGAACCGATATCGTATAGATGCTCTTTGCGTGTGGAACCAGGCAGTCCGTCATTGTTTCATAATCCTTGTCTTTTAATACCCCGATCACAAGGATCACTTTTTGATCCGGGAAATGGATCGATAATGTATCTGCGAGCTTTAGAGCACCCTGGCTATTATGGGATCCATCTACAAGGATCAATGGGTCTTTTCTTATCACTTCAAATCGACCTGTCCATCTTGTTATCTGCAGACCGGTCCGGATCTGTGTGTCGGAAACAGGCCAGCCCAATTGTCGAAGTATAAAACAGGCTTCGATAGCCAAAGAAGCATTGTACATTTGGTACAGGCCCGTTAAATGGATGGAACAGTTTGTGAAATTACGATACGAGAAGGTCAGGTGATCAAGCGAATGTCCTGTTAATTCCGGCTTTAGATCCGGGATATACAGACAAGCCTTTTTTTCATCACAAACGTGCGTTAAGACCTTCATCACTTCTTTCTCTTGCGGATACGTCAGAACATGACCGTTTTCCTTGATGATTCCGGCTTTATGGTCAGTAATTTCCTTTAAAGTATGGCCTAAATAGTCTGCATGATCTAAACTGATGGATGTAATGATGGATAAAACAGATGTGTCGATGATATTGGTTGCATCTGTGTCACCACCCATACCGACCTCCAGCAGGCAAAGGTCACATTGATTTTCCTTGAAGTAGAGAAAAGCCATCGTGGTCATACATTCAAATTCGGTAGGCGCTGCATGACCATCAAGGATCATTTGTTCTCTTTTTTGTGCGACTTGTGTCGCAATGCGGGCAAAATCGATATCGGAAATGATGGAATCATTGATCCGGATCTGTTCATTGATCAAATCAATAGCCGGTGAAGTAAAGGTTCCAATCGTATATGTTTGAGACAGAATGGAATGAAGAAAAGCGATCGTAGATCCTTTTCCGTTGGTACCGGTCACATGGATAAAGGACAAATCTTTTTGCGGATCATCTAAATACTTTAATAAGATGCCGATGTTTTCCAATCCCAGTCTGGATCCTAGTATTCGTGTGGAAGCCAGATAAGCTAACGATTCAGAATAGTTCATACGTGTTCCTTTTCTATGCGGAAGAGCACCTTGATCAGTCCATACAACATAGCTGTTTCGATCGGGAACATGATCAGTGTTTTGATCATACGGCTAGCCAGAACTACTTTAAAATCCATGGTGTATAAAACGGTTAACCACAAAGGAGTTAATAATAGAGTAACTATCAGCGTTTGTATAAAATTAGCTAATGTACAGCGCATAAGCGTCGGCTCCTTTTTATAGAGAAAGAAGCCAAAGAGAATGCCTTGTATGGCTGCATTGAGGGTAAAGCCGGGAAAGAAGGGACCTGTAGGTCGTACGATAAAACCTAAGATATCCGACAGTGCCCCGACGACAGCTCCGACGACAGGGCCATACAGAGCCCCGGCACACGCAATCGGCAAAAACGCAAACCGGATCTCTACGACTTGATTGATGGGAATTTTGAAAAATCCGCATATGGTTGCCAGGGCAACCAAAAGGGCAGTGGTCGTTAACATCTTAACGTTTTTAAACATAAAAAAACCTCCTTTCGCATAGCGTTACTACATCAGGAGGTTACTTTTCCGTTATATGTAGCAGCGGGATGCGACACAAGAACCGCAAAATCAACGTTTTTTCGTTCTGGTGTCAACTCCCTGTTCACCAGACACTTAACGCTCTTGCATCTACTCTGCATATTCTTTAAGGGGATTGTATGTCAAGCATGCATGTTTGTCAATGAAAAATAAAAGGATATCTTAAATATGAAAAATCGATTCGCAAGGTTCATTTTGTGTTATTCTAAAAGTAACAAGAACTAAAAAGGAGGAATCTTCATGGAAAAGAAATTTAAGAGAATTGGTGTATTGACGAGTGGTGGAGATTCACCGGGAATGAATGCAGCCGTAAGAGCTGTTGTACGAACAGCTGTCTCTAATGATATTGAGTGTGTCGGTATCCGAAGAGGATACCAGGGACTGATCAATGCTGATTTTATCAGAATGACAGGAACCACGGTCAATCATATTCTTACCTCAGGTGGTACGATGTTGTATACTGCCAGAAGCGATGAATTTATGGATGAAGCCGGACAGAGGAAGGCCGTGGGAACTTGTAAGATGCTAGGTCTGGATGCGGTTGTGGTCATTGGCGGCGATGGTACATTCCGAGGCGGGTTGGCCTTATCCCATATGGGGATTCCGGTTGTCGGCATTCCCGCGACCATTGATAATGACTTAGGCTGCACCAATTATACGATTGGTTTTGATACGGCTTGTAATACAGCCATCGGCTGTATTGACCGGTTAAGAGATACCATGCAGTCACATGAAAGATGTTCGGTAGTAGAAGTGATGGGACGAAATGCCGGATATCTGGCTTTATATGTCGGTATCGCGGTCGGAGCAACGGCTGTCCTGGTACCGGAAAGAGAGTTTAATTTCCAGCGGGATGTCGTTGAACGGATCCAGAATTCCCGTTTGGCCGGCAATACGCATTTTATGATCGTCGTAGCGGAAGGTGTTGGCAATGTGATGGAGATTTCCAAAAAGATCCACGAATCGGTTGGAATTGATCCACGCGTTACAGTATTAGGCCACATCCAGCGAGGCGGATCCCCGACAGCCCGAGACAGAGAAACAGCGACTCGGATGGGATATTATGCAGTAAAAGCACTGGCGGAAGGCCGCAGCAACTGTATCATCGGTACACAACATGGCGATATTGTGGAGATCGAAATAGAAGAAGCGCTGAAGATGGAAAAACATCTGCAGATGTATCGTTATGATGTATTAGAAGCTATGGGCTTATCGAACTAATTAAAGGAGAACGTTGTTAGCGTTCTCCTTTTTTTCCACATAAGATTTCCTGCTTATGGGCATCATAAGCCAGGAATATGTCATGCACCCGATAGACTGAGATGATGGATGCCATGTCTTCATCGAGAAGGGTGTGGCCAACTTCTTCAAACTGAGATAAAAATGCGGGGTCATAGATACGGGTATCCGTATTTTCCATGATGGCAACATAGAGGATCTCGGCTTCCACCAGGTCCTGGAACATATGCGATCCAAAAGAAAGCTCGGGCATGTAACCAACCTTACTGTAGGCAACTTCGGCAATCATATTGAAGTCGGATATTTCCGCAAAGGTTACTGGTACTCCCAGCTCCGGCGATGATGTACCAATTCGTCCCGGTGTAATCAGGATCTTCTGGTAGGGTTGATCCATGAAATGATGATTGATCTTTCCGATGGCGCGGGCTACATCCGGTTTCTTTGCGTAATTTAATGTGTAGTACGCATATGGATCGACCACTACGATCAGCCCAACATCGATATTCCGGGAGGTACCCATGGTGTTTTTAACGACATTAAGATAGGTATCTTCCTTGGGAATGGTCGGTAAAGTGATATTTCCTTTTTTTGAAGACTGCAAAGGCCGGCACTGGAGAAGGTTGATCCAAAATTCACCACTGTCGGAAATGTTGATCGTATATTCAATATCTACCGGGGTTTCATACACTTCCTGCAGCTTTAACAACATCTCCTGCATGCAGGCGATGATCTTTTGGTTTGATAAGAGCTGGCGACAGTCAGCAAAAAGGACCGGCCGGTATTGTCCACGGCTGCGCAGCATCTGCTCCGCTTCAGTATCATGGGAATATAACAAGACCTTCTGCCATGGCAGGATATGCGGGTATAACTCTTCCACGCGCTTCTGACAAGAGCCTTCTTTTCGGTATCCAGTACATCCATATAGTGCTGAGAGAACTTATGGCGGTCCTTAAGACTACTGTGGGTCTGAAAGGTCGGTTTATCCAGGCTGACCAGTCGAGGGTAATCCCCTGGTGTGCGGTCAACTGCACGTGTGCCCAGTCCGGCCACCAGCCGCAGCATACCGGCATTTGGATCCAACTGGCTGGACCAAGGGTAGTTATTGTAGGAATAACCGACACCGGCTGCCATCGGAAAATAATAATGATCTAGTCGGGAACCGGAGACTCTTTGAACTAACAGAGCCATCTGTTCATCACTATCTAACAAGTTGCGACGTCGACGGTACTCGAGTGCCGAAGGGGAAACCGTACTGGCATAGACAATACGGATGGCTTGTTCAAACTGGTTTAAACGTTCTTCCATAGTATTGCCGCCGACACAGAATACGGATTCATACTTACCGGCAAAGGCGTTGCCGAAGCCGTCCTCCAGAAAACTGCTGGAGCGTACGATGATCGGACTGGTGCCGTAATAATCCAGCAGGCGTTTAAACTGGATGCGGATCGTAGGAGGAAATTCTCCTTCCATAATGCGCTGTCCGATCTGTTGGGCCAGCTCCATGTCTTCCATATCGGCATGATGATCCAGCCATAAATTCCAGAACTGGTTATAAATGATAAATGTATAATAAATATCAGATCCGATATAGTAGGAGTCGTGCGGCTCGAAATGCGCCGCTACTTCCGGACAATGATCCTGGATGATCTTACGGGCTGTCAACATACCACATGCTTTCCCACCAATTTTGCCGGTACCGATGATCCGGCTTTGCAGGGACAAATAGTCTCTTGTTTTAAAATGATTCAAGATCAGATCCTGCATACGGGGATTCTCTGTCATCAGCATGGAGCACATCTTTTTGTGGTAATGCTTTGTGTTGATCCGGTTGGCATAGTTCATCTGTACTTCCAGAAAGAACCGATCCCAGGCATCCTGGAGCTGTTCACCCGGACCGGATTCATTGACGGCACGATAATATTTGGCTAAAGAGGTGGAATATGTCAGAGGCACAAAGCTCATATCAGCATCCAGACGATGCGTCAGAAACATTTCCCCGTTATAACGGTCCTGTACCTTTAGCGGGGTCAGATAATAAGAGCTTTGGCTGTAAACAATATCCAGGAAGATCTGCACAGACTGCCGGATCTGATCGATGCAGTCATAGGAATGACTGCCTCTTCGCAATGGGAAAATGGCCACATCCTCCATTTCCGTTAAGAACGGACAAGTCACCTGAAAGAAATTTCCCAGCATTAAATCTGTATTCCAGTATTCTCCCAGAATGGAAATATTATCAAAGATAAAGAACGCTTCCCGTTTGGTATCCATAATGATCTTATATAGATTGACAGTAAAGGATTCAAAACCGACACTAGGATCCATCTTATGGACAATGACATTGTCCAAATCTTTTAACATGGATTTATGAGAACCGAAACGGATGTAGTGGACCGGTCTATCGGCCAGCTTTGCCTGTTCGACAAAGCTCTTGGCAAAAAAACGGAAAAATTCCAGGTCCAGTACCCGAAAGACGATATTGTCACCGGCCCGGATAGAATTCAGTTTTTGATCAAGTCCGGGAAAACCAGATAATATTTTCTTTTCTGAAAGCATAAAATATTCCTCCTTATGGATACAATGATTAATTTTATTATAAAAGTTGACGCGTAAAAAAGATACGAAATCTTGATGGAACAGTATACAATACAAGTATGACAAGACTTGAGACAAAGGATCATGGATCCATTTATTATGAAGTACACGGTCAGGGCCAGCCGGTGTTATTTTTACATGGCTGGTCCGGACGGCATGATAATTTTGATGAAACGGTGAAGGTACTGTCCCGGGAAACGCAATGTATTACCATGGATTTCCGGGGACATGGTCTTTCCATGGATGTAAACAATTCACACGTAACGATCGAAGATCTGGCGGAAGATGTTCATGCATTACTGAAGCATTTAGACGTTGAAAATGTGTGTATCGTAGCCTGGTCGATGGGGGTGTATGTACTTCTATCCTATATGCATCAATTTGGAACACAAAGAATTTCACAATGTGTCTTTGTGGATATGACACCAAAAACCATGAATGATGCATCCTGGAATCTAGGCTTTTTTCAAGGACGATATACGAAAGAACAGTTTGAGCTGGATCAAATTAAAATGAAAGAAGACTTTCTTGATTTTATGGTCAAATTTGCGTTGGAGGATGATCCATCTATACGAACGATGAAACGAACCGATGTGGAAAAGATCTGTCAGGAGATCCTTTCACATTGCCATATCGGATGTTTACAGTCCTTGTTTATTTCCATGGCTGACCGGGATGAAAGAACACGGGTTCAAGAACTCGATGTCCCTCTCAGCTATATCTATGCGATTCCCGGTTCTTTGATGAAGCCGGAATTGGCTGCGTATTATCAGAACCATTGTCCGTCTTTTCAGAAGGCATACGGAATTGAAGAAGCCAGTCATGAGCTGATTCTGGAAAAGCCAACTGAATTCACGGCTTGTATCCAGGAAATATTGAAAGGAGGATCCGAATGAAAGTGTGCTTGTTGAATGATGCCTTTGCACCGATGATCGATGGTGTAGGCAATGTGGTCATGAATTATGCTACACATCTGACAGCCGATCAGAAAGCCGATGTACTGGTAGGGACACCACGATATCCTCGGGCAAAATATGAAAGCTATCCTTTTACGGTGGTCCCTTATCGTAGCCTGAATACCACAAAGCTAGCCAGTGGATATCGGACCGGAGATCCTTTGGATGAAAAAGCTATCTCCAAGATGACAGCTTTCATGCCCGATATCATCCACACGCATTGTCCGGTGGTTTCGACGATGATTGCTCGTATTATAAGAGAACAAACCGGCGCACCGGTCATCTTTACATATCATACAAAATACGATATTGACATCAAACGGGTCCTTCGCTTCAAGCCTGCCATCAAGGAAGCTATTCAAACCATGGTCTCCAATATCGAGGCATGTGATGATATATGGGTTGTCAGTCAGGGAGCCGGGGAAAATCTGCGGGAGCTGGGCTTTCAAGGAGACTATCATGTGATGCCGAACGGTGTGGATTTTGAAAAGGGAAAAGTGGATACTGAAACGGTGAAAAAGGTGACCGATGGATATGATCTGCCACAAGGGACACCTGTCTTTTTGTTTGTCGGACGGATCATGACGTATAAAGGGTTGCCGATCATCCTGGATGCGCTGAAGATATTGCAGGAGCAGCACATCGATTTCCGTATGGTCTTTATCGGAAAAGGCCCAGATGAATGTTGGTTACAAGAACGAATTCAGGCTTTGGGTCTGACTTCAAAATGCATTCTCATCGGACCTGTGTATGACCGACAACAACTGCGTGCATGGAATACCCGGGCAGATTTGTTTTTGTTTCCATCCACCTTCGACACCAATGGTTTAGTGGTCAGGGAAGCAGCGGCTTGTGGCTTGGCCAGTGTATTGATCCAAGGCTCGTGTGCGGCGGAAGGCATTATCGATGGCCATAATGGATTTCTGATTGAAGAAAACGCGCAGTCTATGGCTGCTTTGTTGGAAAAAATCAATGCCGATCCGGACGTGCTGCAAAGGGTAGGACAATATGCGATGGATGAAATCTATTTGTCCTGGGAGGATGCCGTTGATCTGGCCTATCAACGCTATCAGATGGTATTGGAAAAAGGGCCGAAGGAAAAGAAGATCAATCCGGGCACCATTCTGACAACGATGACCGCCAAACGTATGCAGGATCAGAATTTGTTGCGTATGGCCCGTAAAGAATTATTACTGGACTTTAAGAATGCGATTGGGATGATGGATAATATAGCCCAGTCAGAACAAGAAAGAGAGAAATGGAAGGAATCCATCCGTAAACAGATTACCCAGAATGCGATGCATACATGGGAATACGATGATACAAAATATTAATAAAAACTTAATGAATTACGGTATACTAGAATCAGGTGATAACTATGTATGATTTAATGATTGTCGGGGCTGGTCCGGGAGGAATCTTTACGGCCTATGAAGCAATTCGGTTAAATCCGGATCTGAAGATCGGAGTCTTTGAAACTGGCAGCCCTTTGGAAAAAAGAAAATGTCCGATTGATGGAAAAAAGATCAAGTCTTGCATCCATTGTAAAACATGTTCCATCATGAACGGATTTGGCGGAGCTGGTGCCTTCAGTGATGGGAAATACAATATTACCAATGAATTCGGAGGAAATCTGTATGAATACATTGGTGAGAAAGAAGCCATTGAACTGATGGAATATGTAGATACCATCAATTGCCGATATGGTGGCAAGGACACAAAGCTCTATGTGAATACAGATCCGTCCATCGCCAAGAAATGTTTACAGCATAACCTGCATTTGTTAAAGGCCAGTGTGCGACATTTGGGTACAGATATCAACTATAAGGTGCTGGAGAATCTCTATAATGTACTTAAGGAAAAAGTGGATCTTCATTTCTATACGCATATTGATACAGTAGAGCATAAAGATGATGGCTACACGATCCGTTGTAAAGACCAAATCTTTACCGGTAAGGTCTGTGTCATTTCTACCGGACGTTCCGGGTCAAGCTGGATGGAGAAAATCTGTTCCTCCTTGGATATTGAAACCGAAAGCAACCGTGTAGATATTGGCGTCCGGGTGGAATTGAATGCAGAGATTTTCAGTGAACTGACCGATTCTCTATATGAATCCAAGATTGTCTACCGGTCGAAAAAATACCAGGATAAAGTTCGGACTTTCTGTATGAATCCGCATGGTGTTGTAGTCAATGAGAACACCAACGGGATCGTAACGGTCAACGGCCACAGTTACGAAGATCCTTCACGCTATACCGAGAATACCAATTTTGCCTTATTGGTTTCCAGCCGGTTTACCGAGCCATTCCGTCAGAGCAACCAGTATGGTGAAAGCATTGCCCGTTTATCCAATATGTTAGGGGGCGGGGTCATTGTCCAGCGCTTTGGGGATCTGATCCGCGGACAGCGCTCCACGCCACATCGTATCCAGGGAGGCTTTACGACACCGACCTTAAAGGCAACACCGGGGGATCTGTCCTTGGTGATTCCGAAACGACAGCTCGATGATATCATCGAAATGATCTATGCCCTGGATGAGGTTTGTCCGGGAACAGCCAACGATGATACCCTGCTTTATGGTGTGGAAGTCAAATTCTACAATATGCAGGTAAAAGTGGATTCGAATCTGGAAACATGCCACAAAAATTTGTTTGTGATCGGAGATTGTTCCGGCGTGACCCATTCTTTGTCGCATGCCAGTGCCAGCGGTGTCTATGTAGCCAGACACCTGTATGGAAAATAAAACAACCGGGGAGCCCGTCGCTCCCCGGTTTATTTGATAACGACCTTTCGTTGACAGCTGTCTGCGACATAGGGATCGTGGGTAACGAGAATGATCGTTTTGCCGAGAGCATGGAGTACATGCAGCTGTTTTAGAATGATCTCTCTGTTCTTTTCGTCAAGGGAACCGGTCGGTTCATCCGCTAATAACAATTCCGAGGGTTTTAAAGAAGCCCGGATCAGTGCAATTTTTTGCTGCTGGCCTCCGGACAGTGTGAATACTTTTTTATCGATAAATTCCTGCAAGGAAATCTGTGAAAGGGCTTCATGGATACGATCGTATTTTTCCTGATCGGACATTTTTGTGTATTTTAATGCCATCATCAGATTCTCATTGACTGAATAGTGATCCACCAATGCGAAGTTTTGGAAAAGATAGGAAATTTTTTCTCGAATGATCCGATTGGCTTCTCTTGTGTTGCATCTTGGAGCCGGACTTCCAAACAAGAAATATTGTCCTTCATCAAAGTTTTCAATCAGGCCCAGAGAGTTTAACAGAGTGCTTTTTCCAATCCCGCTTTCTCCGGTCACTGCAACCATTTCATTGGCTTGCACAGTGAAGGAAAAGTCTTTAAAGATCACATGATTTCCATAGGATTTGGAATAGTGTGTCAATTCGATTGCGTTCATATCTGTTCTCCTTTCAGTTGAAGGCTTAATTGCCGGTTTTCATATCGTATCATCCAGAGGATCCATATTAAGAGATCGGCAGCAACAATGCAGATATACAAAGAAGCTGAAGCCAGGCCGCCTGTGCGCATGAGCAGTAACAAGTAAACCAGAACCATCCATGTCAGCACATGCTCGTAGCGTTCCATCCAACGGTAGCCCATCAGCTTTTTGATAAAAAGGATCTTCTTTTCAATATGAAAAAGAATATAGGTCAGATAGTAAGAAATTAAAAAGCTCATTAGAATTACAAGAAGACAGCTATTCAATGGCATAATAAAATGAGCATCCACTATAATATAAAACTCGAGCTTGTGACCACATGCCAGCTGGAGCAAATTTTTTATCTCCCACTCCATTCGATGCAACTACAGTAGAAGAGTGATATCGTGTTGGGTGCATGTATTCAGAGTAAGATCCTAAGGACCTACACCGTAACTCCAAACACCTCCTACGCTTGGATACGTGACAGCAGCATTAAAATCGATAGAACACCATATACTTTTTTCATTTTTACCTCTTTTTCTTTTCGTGCTTAAGAATCATTCATGATGTATAGATTATAGGTGCAAACTTTCGATAGGGGCATTATAGAGATTAATAAATGTATAAAATATACTTATTAAATAGCATATATCTGTTTTTTTTAATACCCAAAATGAATACAATTAGACCTAAAAGAAATCAAAAATAGGCATACCTTTATAAGTGTCATTCAGTGTAATTGCAGCGGTATCCTAAGCATCGAATCTCTCTAGGAATTGATTGACAGGGGAAGACATAACGAAATAAAAAGTTGAAACACCTTTATCTATTGTACGTAACAACTACCCAAAAGATAGAAAATATATTTCTGACATGGATATTGTCAATTAAGGTGATACATATAGTAGTAGAAACAGAAAGGTAGATAGTTATGAAAAAGTTATGGAAAGTATTCATCAGTGTATGCATGATTTTTGGTCTTATTGCGTGTGGAGGCTCCGGTTCCTCTTCCCAGGAGAAATCGTATGTTACAAGAGATGAGATCCCTTCGGTGTTCAAAGACCCGAATGCCTACAAAGGAAAGTACATCAAGCTCTCGGGAAAAATCTTCAATAAGAGCGGTGACGGGTATCAGATCTGGCAGGATCCGGTGAATAGTGAGAATGATTTCTATGTGATTGCGCCAAGTGATGAGTTTCAGACGGATGACTATGTGAAGGTGGATGGCCGAATTGACGGGGTCGCAGAAGGAACCAATGCGTTTGGAGGCCAGGTCAGCGTATTGCAGATTGGTAATGCCAAGATGGAAAAATCTTCTTATATCGATATTGTGGTGCCGACCAAAACGGCTTTAGAGCCTAAAATCTCCCAGGAACAAAGTGGTGTTACCGTATCTGTGGAAAAGGTAGAGTTTGCGGAAAAAGAAACCCGGGTCTACATGACGGTAAAAAATGACAGTTCTGCGGATTTTGATTTAAGCAATTATGATATTAAGATTTTACAGGATGGAAAACAAATCGAGCAGGATGACAGTTCTATGTCACGCTACGACGGAAAATATCCGGAGCTACCTTATGAAATTGTCAGCGGGGTATCTACGGAAGGGATTCTGGTTTTCCCGGTGCTGGATGCTGAAAAGGATTTCCAGATCATTGCGGAAGGCTGGACACAGGATACGTATGAGGAATTGCGCTTCACCTTGGATGTAAAGGCAAAATAAGAGAACGCAGGTTTTATACCTGCGTTGTTTTTACGGGAAGTTGTGAAATCAATACGGCAATAAACATCAGAGCACAGCCAAATAATTCGACGGGTGATAGTACCTGATCCAATAAGAGCCATCCACCCAGGGCGCTGAAGACACTTTCCAGACACATGACCAGACTGGCGACTGTTGGATTTACATTCTTCTGTGCGATGATCTGCAATGTATAGGCAATGCCTGTGGAGAAAATCCCGGCATACAACAACGGCAGCAAGGCTGCCTGGAAATCAGCCAGTGATTTGGGCTCCAGAAACTGCAGGAAGGTGCCGACTACGGCACAGAACAGAAATTGTAAACCGGATAATAAGATGGGTTGGCAATCCTTGACAAAATGATTGATGGACAGGATCTGTCCGGCAAACATAAAGGCACAGGCCAAAGTCAGCGCATCGCCGGGATTGATCTGAAAGGAACCGCGGATACATAACAGGTATAATCCGAATACACTGATCAAAACAGAGGCCCATATCTGTAAAGGGATCTTCTTTCCGCTCAAGCCATAAATGATGGGAACGATGATCATATACAAAGCAGTGATAAACCCGGCATTGGCTGTGGTTGTATAAGCGATGCCCATCTGCTGCAGAAGACTGCCGGTAAACAGGAAGAACCCACAGGTGCATCCTCCTTTGAGAAGATAGAGCATCTGTTCTTTTGTGATGGATTCTTGTCGATAGGTCCGCATCATCAAAGGAGTTAATACGGCGACTCCCAGCCAGCTTCGTGCGGTCAGAAATGTGATGGGTCCTAAATGGTCAGCCCCTAAGGACTGGGCAACAAAGGCCATCCCCCAGATCAAAGCGGTCATTACCAGTAATAATAAATGAAATAATTCTCCCTTTTTCATACTTTCACCCTGATTTTCAATAGAGTGATTATAACATAGTTAAGTACTCCTTTGTGATAATTCTTTCATATCATTGAGAATGAATATAGAAATTATCTAAACATGATATAGAAAAAAGAGAAAAAACTTGAAATTTCATTGGGAAAATATTGAATTTGTGTTTAATTAATTTGAAGTGTGTTGTAAAATAGTTGTATAGATTTTTTGTAGCAGGGGGAATGTATTATGTCACAAGATTACAACGATGACTTCTATGAAGCAGTCGATGATATGGATGCGGATATTAAGCAAAAAGAAGAACTAATTGAAGAAGCAAAGAATATTCAGGATTCGGAAGATTGGAACGAAACGCAGCGAGTTATTAATGATTTAAAAAGACGCTGGCGTCGTATCCGTTACTCGGAGTCAGCATATGAAGAAACGCTTCGTGATGAGTTTGAAAAACTGATCGATGCGTTATATGCAAAAAGAACTGCAATCTTCCAGAAAAATGAAGAACTGAAAAGTGCTCTGATCAAGGAAGCTGAAGAAGTTTCTCAATCCGAACAATGGCAGGTTGCCACAAAGAAGATGACGGAACTGATGAACCAGTGGAAAAAGGTGGGTCCTGCAGGTCGGGAAACCGATGATTCCTTGTGGGAGCGTTTTAACGGTGCCCGGCAGACATTCTATGACCGGAAGCATGAGCACTGGGAAAAGATGAATGAAAAATTTGCGGAAGTTCGTGGAATCAAACAGGAACTGATTGAAAAAGCCAAGGAATTACAAGATTCTGAGCAATGGAAAGAAACCAGTGAAAAGTATCGTGGACTGATGGAAGAATGGAAAAAGGCCGGTAATGCAGGCCGCGAATATGAAGATGCGTTATGGCAGGATTTCTGTGCAGCGCGTCAGGTATTCTTTGATCGTCGAAACGCTTACTATGATGAGCTTCATGCACGTCAGCAGGAAAATTTCGAAAAGAAGAAGGAATTGATTGAACAGGCAAAGCTGATGGTGGAAACCAATTCATTTACACGTGAAAACACGCAGGCAATGAAAAATCTGAGCAATCAGTGGAAAGAAATCGGATCCTGTGGCCGTGAAAAGGAAAATCAGATCTGGCCGGAATTCCGCCAGGCAATGGATACGTACTTTGATGGATTACGTGCCTTTAATGACCAGAAGCATGTGCAGTGGGAAGGTCGTATGAAAGATGCGAAAGTCCGGAAACAGGAACAGATCAACAATCAGAAACGTCAGATTGAACGTCTGACGGATGATATGAATGGTCTTGTCAGTGAATCCAATCGAGAGGAAATCGCTAGAGAAATTGAAGAAAAACAAGATTTCATTGCTCAATTGGAAGCTGAAATCAAAGACATTGATGAAAAATTAGCAGAATAAGAAGACTTGAGTCTTCTTTTCTTTTTTGGAGGCAAGTATGGAGAAAGCAGATGTACAGTATCAACGGATGACAGAAACACCGATTGCCAGACTGGTAACAGTCCTGGCAATTCCAACAGTCATTTCGATGCTGGTAACGATGTTTTATAATATGGCCGATACCTATTTTGTAGGGACGATCGGAACCAGTGCAACCGGAGCTTGTGGCGTGGTCATCGGGCTCATGGCTATTTTGCAGGCTTTTGGCTTTATGTATGGTCACGGAGCCGGTAGCCATATTTCCCGACAGCTGGGTGCCAAAGAAATAGAAAAGGCAAGGGTATACGCATCGACAAGCTTGTTTTATGCAGTTGTGTCCGGTTTAGGGATCTGCGTAGCTGGTATGCTCTTTATGGATCCACTGATGCGCTTACTAGGCAGTACCGAAACCATTCTTCCTTATGCGCGGATCTATGCGTTTTATATATTGCTGGCAGCGCCGGCTATGACCTCTTCCTGCGTGATGAATAATATCCTTCGCTATGAGGGCAAGGCATTTTTTGCGATGATCGGCTTGACTTCCGGAGGAATTTTGAATATATTTGGGGATGCGTTTTTGATTCTGGGGTGTCATATGGGCATTGAAGGAGCTGGAATATCGACGATGATCAGTCAGTATATCAGCGTTCTTTTTCTGTATATTCCATACCTGCGGGGCCGAACACAGAGTGTATTCCGCTGGCAGTATGTAGCCAGACACAGTCAGATCTTGCTGAATATCATTGCCACCGGCATGCCTTCCATGGTCCGTCAGATATTGAATTCTATTTCAACCATCGCAATCAATGCGTGTGCCAAACCATATGGGGATGCTGCCATAGCCGGTATGGCCGTAGCCAATCAAGTTATCATGTTTCTGTTTTGTGTGTGCATTGGGATCGGCCAAGGTTTACAGCCGGTCAGCGCTTTCAACTATGGTGCGAAGAAGTATTCACGGGTACGTTCTGCTTTTTTCTTTGTGCTGACAACCGGAACCATTGCTTTGAGCATCATCGGTCTTTGCGGATATCTTTTTGCACCGGTGATCATCCGGCAGTTTCGGGATGACCCGAATGTCATTGAGGTTGGTGTAGCCGCCTTGCGCTGGCAGTGTCTTAGTATGTGTGTTATGCCTTGTTCCGCCTTCGGAAACATGTTGTTTCAATCCATCGGGAAAAGCCGGATTGCGACATTTCTTGCTTCTTTGCGTAGCGGACTGGCTTTGTTGCCGGTACTGGTCATACTGACAATGATATGGGGATTACAGGGACTGGAAATGTCCCGATTCTTTGCGGAAGTGATCACAACGATCGTTACGATTCCGTTTTTGATCGGATTTTTCCGATCTTTACCAAAGGAGGATGAATATGCATAAAAAGAAAATAGAAGTATGGGAATATGCCCAACAGATTTTGGAGGCATTGCCTCATGGTGTCCTGCTGAACACAAAAGCCGAAACCTTGAATTCTATGGTCATCGGATGGGGTTCGTTAGGCATTGAATGGTCCAAACCGATATTTACCGTCTATGTCAGGGAACATCGATATTCCCGACAGCAACTGGATCAGAATGGAGAGTTTACCATCAGCATTCCCATGGGGGCCCAGGACCCGCAAATCACAAAGATCTGTGGTACATGCTCGGGCCGGGACATGAATAAGATCGATAAAGCCGGCTTGACCCCGGTAGAATCCAATAAGATATCTGTACCGGGCATGGCTCAATATCCTCTGACGCTGGAGTGCCGTGTTCTGCAGAAGGAAACACAGGATCTTTCTACTTTGGATGCCTCGTGCCAGCGGCATTATCCCAAAGATGTCGACGGCTATCATACGGGTGCCAATCAGGATGCGCATGTCGCTTATATCGCAGAAATTGTCGATGCGTATGTGATTATTGAATAAAATGATGGACATAGGGTCCGTCTTTTTTATGAAAGATGATAAAATAGGCATATGGAAAAAAACAAACTGGCTGCGATGCCGATCCCTCAGTTATTAGTTGATATGTCCTTGCCGATGATGATCTCTTTTTTCATCCAGGCTCTCTATAATATCGTCGATTCCATGTTTGTAGCCAGGATTTCAGAAAATGCTCTTACAGCCGTTTCCCTAGCCTTTCCTATGCAGCAGATTGCCAATGCGATTGCGGTTGGTATCGGTGTCGGCATCAATGCGCTGATTCCCCGTTATGCCGCAAAACAGGATCTGAAAGGGGCTAATGATACAGCCCATACAGGAATCTTTTTGAATCTGATGTTCTATCTTTTGTTTCTGGTGCTGGGATGTACAGTACCTCATGCCTTTTATGCTGCCCAGACAAACATTTCAGAGATTGTGGAATATGGAACCATGTATTTACGTATTGCGTGGTGTGTTAGTCTTGGCGTATTCTCCGGACAGTATTTCGAAAAGATGTTGGTATGTTCCGGACATTCTGTTTCAGCTATGACAGCTCAAGCCGCCGGAGCTATCTTCAATATTGTCTTTGATCCTCTATTGATCTTTGGTATCGGCCCGTTTCCAGCTTTGGGTATTGCCGGTGCAGCCTGGGCGACGGTTTTGGGACAGATCCTGGCAGCTGTAGTCGCTTTTATTCTCAATTTGCATAAAAATCAATGGATCCAGTTTCATATCAAAGAAATCAAATATCGTTCAAAGATCACCAGGGAGATCTTTGAGATTGGGATTCCCAGCATGATCACCATCGGATTAAACTCTCTGACAGCCCTATGTGTCAATGTCATTCTGCTGGGTTATAGCACGACGGCTACGGCCGTTTATGGTATTTGGCTGAAACTGCAGAATTTCTGTTATATGCCGATTTTCGGTCTGAACAATGGCATGATCCCGATCCTTTCCTACAACTATGCCAAACGTCTGGATGAGCGTGTGAAACAGACGATGTCCTTGGCGTTTCGGTTTGCGGTCATTTATATGGGTGGGGCCATGGTCGTACTGGAGCTGTTCCCATCGGTCTTTTTAACCTTGTTTGATGCTTCCGATACTATGATGCGGATCGGCACTGTTGCGTTACGGCTATGTTGTCTTTCTTTGCCGTTTGGGGGAGCCTGCCTGATTCGTTCTACATTTATGCAGGCATTGAACCATGCCAATTATACCCTGATTTTAAATATCTGTCGGCAGTTTGTGGTGATTGTCGGCTCCTTCTATATCCTGTCAGTCTGTTTTGGTAACTTGGATATACTTTGGTTAGCTGTACTGATTACCGAAGCTTCCTGTTATATTCTGTCCGTTGTCCTGCAAAGAAGGATGAATCAGGATTTATTTCAGTAAATGTCCATCTTTACTTGAAAAAATTCTTTATCTGTCATATAAATAAAAAGAACTGGTTTCTAAACCTCCCAGTATAATCATAGGCGGATAAAGAATATATTTACTTAGTATGTGTTTTTTATACCTTGTCTATGTAAGACAAGGTTTTTTTTAGGGGAACGTTATGAGAAAAAAAGTGATTATCGATTGTGATCCCGGTATTGATGACAGTATGGCCATCATGTTGGCGATACAGTCAGAAGAATTGGAAATTCTGGGAATCACCATTGTCAGCGGGAATGCGCCGGTAGAAATGGGATTTGAAAATGCGAAGAAAGTATTGAAACAGATGAACCGGCTGGATATTCCTGTGTTTACAGGGGCACGACATCCTTTGGTAAAAGCGTATGTGGATGCCCTGGATACCCATGGAATTGACGGGTTAGGTGAAAGCTTTTTAGAATCTGTGGATGGGTACCATCAGAATCAAAGCGCTGTCGAATTCTTATCGGATACATTACGGAAACAGCCTTGTACAGTCATTGCGATCGGGCCGATGACAAACCTGGCCAATCTGATCGAATATGACAAGCAGGCATTTCTACAAATTGAACAACTCATTTCTATGGGAGGGGCTTTCAAGGAACAAGGAAACTGTTCTCCGGTAGCGGAATATAACTACTGGGAGGATCCGGAAGCAGCGGCTTTGGTCTACCATACGATGGCCGAACATCATAAAAAGATCCACATGGTTGATCTGGACGTGACCCGTCAGATTATTTTGAAGCCAGAGATGTTGGATGAAATGGAACAAATCAATCCGGAACAAGGCTCTTTTTTACGGAAGATCACAAAATACTATTTTCAGTTTCATTGGGAATGGGAGCATCTTCGAGGGTGTGTGATCAACGATCCTTTGGCAGTAGCTTATTGTATTGATCCATCCCTGTGTTCAGGCATGGAAGCCTTTGTGGATATAGAGACACAGAGCTTGTCACGAGGACAGTCGATCGTGGATGCTTATGGATATTATCGAAAACCGGCGAATGCGGTAGTTCTGACAAAGGTGGATACAGAACGATTCTTTACGTTCTTTATCGATCGTGTACTTAGAAAGAAGAAAAAAGTATGAAAAAAATAACTGTATATCATATATGTATGATTGCGATGGCCGTGGGTCTAAATGTAGTGGGAGGACAAATTGCGTTATTCCTGCGTCTGCCCATCTATTTGGACAGTATCGGAACGTTCTTTATCGCTTCGATCTGCGGTCCTGTTTATGGAATGATCCCTAGCGTTATTAGTGCTCTGATCGGCGGGATCCTTGATGATGTCTATGCGATATATTATGCTCCGGTCGGCATTTTGCTGGGGTTGGTGACAGGCTTTGTCTATAAAAAGAAACGGGACTCCCTTGGATGGCTGTTCTTGGCCGCCTTGTTGATTACGATCCCGACGACACTGGTCAGTGCCTGTATTACAGCTTACTTGTTTGGGGGGATTACCTCCAGTGGGTCAACCTACTTGATCCAGATCCTGGCCAAGACACCTTTGGGGCTGACACTCAGCTGTTTTCTGGTCCAGCTGTGTACTGATTATCTGGATCGTCTGTTCGGACTGGGGGTTGTCAGAGTATTAACAAAACGACTTCCGTCTTCCATATTAGATAAATTAAAATAGAAAGGATCCACATTTGTGGATCTTTTTTTAAATGAAACATTCAATAATAAACACCGCTACACAACAGATGACCGATACCTGCAACAAGCTGGCCTGACGCCAGGAAAGGATCACCCCGATCACAAAGGCTGCCAGACCGGCAATCATGGAGTTGGAGGCGGACAAAATGGCCGGGAAGGTCATAACGGCCAGGGTGACATAGGGTACATAATATAAAAAGGATTTTACAAAGGTATTGGTGATCGGCCGACGGATCAATGTCAGTGGTAAAGCTCGGATAATGTAGCTGACAATGGCCATAACGGCAATGTAGATCCATGTATTATGCATTGTCATCCTCTTTTCTAGGCCATAGAAGGGCCGCACCACTTGAAATGATCAAAGTTAAGATGATTGTTTTGGTTCCTGAGGAAACGACCTGAAAAAATGGTATCAGATCCCAGAGAAAACTGATCGCAAAGCTTAATAAAACCAGAATACGCAGTTTTGAATCGTTTTTACATGGCGGTATGATAATGGCCATGAACATACCAAACAGAGCAACGCTTAATGCACTGACAATACGTCCCGGCAACAGATTACCGGCTATCACGCCGAACATGGTACCTAGAGACCATCCCGGAATCGCCATAAGATAGGCACCGTACATATAAAAGGGGCCATAGGAAGCGATGTTGGCAATTCCCAAACCAAACAGTTCATCTGTAATATCAAAAGCAACCAGCATACGATGGAATAATGATGTATTTTCATCGATCTTTTGCGTTAAAGAAGCGCTCATCAGTAAATAGCGGGCGTTGGTGATCAAGGTGCCGATGGCCATCTCCAAATAGGTTCCCTGGGCAGCTATGATTGAAAAGGCAACGTATTCGCCGGCGGACGCATTGCCTAAAAAGCTGGTCACAAAACCCTGAAAAGGGGTCAATCCGGCATTTTTGGCGGCAATTCCCAATGAAAAACCCACCGCAAAATATCCCAACATGATCGGAATGGCATCGTGCATTCCTTTTTTAAACACTTCTTTCCGACTATACATAGTTTCATTATAATTTCTATGTTAAAATTAGTAAAATTAATAGAAATGATAAATGAATAAGGAATGATAATGTATGACACAATATGAAATGTTTATGGATGTTGCGGAACTTCAAAGCTTTACCAAAGCAGCTAAAAAGAATGGTTATACGCAGAGTGCTGTATCCCAGATGATCCAGTCGCTGGAGAAAACCTTACAGACAACGCTGTTTGTACGCAATAAACAAGGAGTGCAGCTGACCGCAGATGGACAAATGTACTATCCCTATATACAAGCGATCAGTACGGCCATTCGTTCTTTGGAGCAGAAGAAAAAAGAAATGGAAGGCTTGGAACAACAGACCATCCGGATCGGGACATTTGTCTCTGTATCACGGCATTGGCTGCCTCGCTGGATCAAGGAATTTAAGCTCTTGTATCCACAGGTGCGGTTTGAGCTGATCCAGGGGGAATACTCCAATATTAATCAATGGATCCTGGATGGCAGCATTGACTTTGGATTTGTGAATGAAAAAATGGTAGCGGATGTGGAAACCTATCCAATCTATGAGGATCGGATGGTGGCTGTCCTTCCAATAGAAAGTGAGCTGGCCAAACAAGAAATGATTCCATTGGAACAGTTGGAAAAGGCCTCGTTGATCGTACTGGATGAGGGAAAACAAAGCGTAGCGCTACAAGCCTTTGAAAAAGAAGGGCTGCGTCCACATATTGAATACAAGGTCTATGATGATACGTCTATTATTGAAATGGTGAAACAAGGTTTAGGCTATTCTATTCTGTATGAGCTGGTCATTCAGGGATTTGAAGACCAGGTGGCCATTCGTCCGATTTTTCAGCCGTTAAAAAGAACGGTTGCGTTAGCCTGGAACCAATGGGAACTGATGCCACGGGCAGCCCGGACCTTTGTGCAATACATCCTGGAAAACACGCGCAAGGAGGACGTGCAATGATCCTTTCTGTTAATGGCGTGTCCTTATATTACGAGAAACACGGGCAGGGACAGCCTTTGATCATGGTGCATGGAAATGGGGAAGACCATACGATTTTTGATCAAGCTGTAGAAAAGCTGCGGGCACACTATACATGTTATTTGATTGATTCCCGAGATCATGGAAACAGCTCGAAAACTAACCACTTACACTATGAAGACATGGCTCAGGACATGTTGGAATTCATGGAGAGACTTCAGCTGGACCATGTGATATTTTATGGGTTCAGCGATGGTGGGATCATCGGATTACTGGTGGCCGGAAAGACAGATCGGATCAAGGCATTGATCATCAGCGGCGCCAATACCGATCCTAGTGGTATTAAGCCCTGGTTTCGAAGGGCAACACAATGGATATATCGTTTCCATAAAGACGAGAAGCTGGCATTGATGTTAAATGAGCTGCATATCTCCGAAGAATATCTGCAGACCATTTCATGTCCGGTTTATGTGCTGGCCGGCTCCAAAGATCTGATTCTGGAAAGCCATACGAATGCCATAGCCAAGGCCTTGCCACATTCTTCGTTATGCATCATTCCTAATGAAGGACATGGCAGCTACATCGTCCATAGCGACAAGATTGCAGATTGGATTCTTTCTTTTAGAATAACTTAAAATATTGATGTATTTAAATTTAAGCGTATAATATACGACTAAGAAGGAATGGGAAAGAGTATGAGTTTTGAATTTATTAAACAATTGCCAAAGCCATATCAGATCAAGGAGCTATGTCCGGTCAGTGATGATGTGGTAGCGATGAAGAAACAAAGGGACCAGGAACTGGCTGATATTTTTACAGGGAAGTCGGATAAGTTTTTATTGGTGATGGGACCTTGTTCAGCGGATAATGAACCTGCTGTGCTGGAGTATGTCCATCGGCTAAAGGATGTGCAGGATCAAGTCAAGGATAAGATCATGATCATTCCTCGTATATATACGAATAAACCAAGAACAACGGGAAAGGGCTACAAAGGAATGCTGCATCAGCCGGACCCGGAAAAAAAGCCGGATCTGGTGGCCGGCATTATCGCGATCCGCAAGCTGCATATCGATGTGATGGAACAGACCGGATTTACGACAGCGGATGAAATGTTGTATCCGGAAAACCAATGGTACCTCAATGATGTGCTTTCCTATACAGCCATAGGGGCTCGTTCGGTGGAGGATCAACAGCATCGTTTGGTAGCCAGCGGTGTCGAAGGACCTTGCGGGATGAAAAACCCAACCTCTGGCGACTACAATGTGATGTTTAACTCCATTGAAGCGGCACAGGCCAAACAGACATTCATCTATCGGGGATGGGAAGTGAATACCACCGGCAACGATCTGACGCATGCCATCTTGCGAGGAGCGACTAATAAACATGGACAGAATATACCGAATTATCATTATGAGGATCTGATTCGTCTCTATACTATGTATATGAAAAAGGATCTGAAAAATCCAGCTGTCCTGATTGACTGTAATCATTCAAACTCCAATAAACAGCACATGGAACAGATCCGTATTGCGAAAGAGGTAATCAACAGTTGCCGATATTCCAATGATATCAAGAGCCTTGTTAAGGGACTGATGATCGAAAGCTATCTGGTGGAAGGCAGTCAACCGGTTGGAAATGGTATTTACGGTAAATCGATTACCGATCCATGCCTCGGCTGGCAGGCCAGTGAACAGCTGGTCTATGAATTAGCAGAAATATTATAAAAAGAGAGCATAGCTCTCTTTTTAGGTGCTGAATAAATTCATAATATCATCTTTGGACATTCTGGATAATGATCCATCATTACCATCGATAAAGCCTTCTGCCAGATCTTGTTTTGCTTCCTGCATCTTCAAGATCTTTTCTTCGATGGAATCCTTCATGATCATCCGGTAGACCTGAACATTGGCATTTTGCCCGATGCGATGGGCACGGTCCGTGGCTTGATTCTGGGCGGATACATTCCACCAAGGGTCTATATGGATCACGGTTTCAGCAGCGGTCAAGTTTAATCCGGTACCGCCGGCCTTTAAGGAAATCAGGAAAACGGACGTGTCATCGGTTTGGAAATCTGCAACCATTTCCCGGCGCTGTTCCTTATTGGTTTGTCCGGTCAGAACATAATAGGTAATGTCTTCCTTGTCCAGTTCGCTCTTTAACAGATCGATCAATGTGGTAAAGGAAGAGAAGACAAGCGTCTTTTTCTTGTGTTCCACCATTAATTTGATCAGATCGACCGTAGCTAAGATCTTTGTGGATGGTTTTGTGATATTATCATAGACCATCCGGCGGTCACAGCATAGCTGGCGCAGGCGAGTCAACATCGCCAGAACGGCGATTTTATTGACCTCAGGCTGCTTCATCTGGGCACGAAGCTCTTTGTTGACAGAAGCCAGATTGGCCATATATAGTTTTTGCTCCTCGTCATTAAAGTCCAGAAGATATTTATGATCGACTTTATCCGGTAATTCCGTCAATACTTCCTTTTTGGTTCGGCGTAATATAAATGGAGAAATCATAGTCCGTAATTCCCGGCCGACCCGTTCATCGTGGTTGGCTGTAATCGGTGTTTCAAAATGAGAGCGGAAATAGTGATAGTTGAATAAATAATTGGGCATCAGAAAATCAAAGATCGACCAGAGCTCCGATAATGCGTTTTCGATCGGCGTGCCGCTTAATGCCAGTCGGTGACCGGCATGCAGGCGTTTGACGCTTTCGGCATTCTGGGTCTTTTGGTTTTTAATATTCTGGGCTTCATCCAAGATCACGTATTCAAATGGACGCCCTTCATACAAATCGATATCTCTTCGCATATAGTCATAGGAAGTAATGGAAACATCGTAGTCATCGATCTGCTGGATCCTTAAGGCTCGTTGTTCCTTGTTGCCGACAATGCACTGGCAATGCAGAGTGGATGAAAAACGTTGTGCTTCATCCTTCCAGTTGTAGATCAGGGAAGCTGGGCAGATAACCAGACTGTGATAGGCTTTATCGCGGATACTATCCAGCAAAGCCAGCACCTGTATGGTTTTTCCCAATCCCATCTCATCAGCCAGGATGCCGTTTAAGCCATAACGATACAAGGTCAACAGCCAATAGACCCCGGACTTCTGGTATTCCCGCAAGATGTGATCATACTGTTCATCAATTTGGATCGTTCCTTTTCTCTGGTTATATCCGTCAATATATTTTTTCATGCTTTGGGAACGGTTATAGACTAGACTCTGCGATTGTTCCAGCTTTTGGTCCAAAGCTAAGGAACGGTATCCGTCCAGTTCAAATTTTCCGTTCTTTACCGACGATGGACGAATTCCGTACTCCTCCATCCAGGTATCCAGTTCCTCCAAAGAATCGGATTGAAGATGCAGGATCTTTCCATCTTTACAGCGGTAAAACTTCTTTTTCCGATGATAAGCATTTAATATGTTTCCCAGCTCCTTCATATCAAAATCCTCACTGGACAGGCTGACCTGCAGTAAATTGTGATTGATACGAACGCCGACCTGAATGGAATATTTGGTTTTCTGATTGAGCTTTTTCAGGTTCTCGCTTAAGTAGATATCGCAGTATTTGACAAGGGTTTCCATATTGTCGTTTAATACCCCGATAATACTGCCTTTATTCAAGTCAAAATAAGCAACATGGTTCTGAATCTGATCGGCTTTGGTTTGGAAGAAGGCACGAACGAGATCGACGGCATACGTCTCCTCGATAAAATCAGTTTCCAGCAAGGGATACGATTCCTTTTGTTCGTCATAGCCATAGACTTCAAAGCTGACCAGGTTTTCCGATGTGATGTCCCCATAGATGCGAATGGAATCTACATGGATAGTAGATGGTACAATCTCGGTATAGTCTTTCTGGATCCGGCAGAATGGTTCCAGTTCCTTCAAGACATATTTTGAAAACAGGGAATACTGTTCCGCCGGGACATACAGATCCTGCTCCGATAGCTGATGCAGGATCTCCCCTGCATTGGGATGACTGGTTATATCGGTGACATTGATGGTCCCTTTCAAGTATTCAAAAATGTAGTTATTGGAAAGATAAGAGGCTGTTTCCATTTCTAAAGACGCAATATAGTATGTATCCTCTTTGGAAATGTGAACGATCAGATCCGTGCGCGCTGTTTGTTGGAAGCGCAGGGAAAGATCTTCTTGCTCAAAGGTCGTATATAACAGCTCCATATTATACGGATCCAAATGAATGAAACGAGATGTATTATAATTCGCATATTCATATGTATCGGGACGGTGGGCCGTTCGCATAAAGTGAAGCACTTTTTTCGCACTTTCATCAAATACATCATCGGAGTGGGTGAATTTCAAAAATTTACCATATTCATGATATCGATGGTGATCGATATCATCGAGAAACAACGAGATGTTTTTAATGATATATTGTTTTTGATCCGATCCAACCTTAAAGCTGACCAGGATGTTTTTCGGATCTTTGGCATCAAACTGCATATAGATGGAATACAACGTGTCTTGTAATTCCTCCTGGATCTGATGCTGGTAGGCGGACTGACAGTTCTGCAGAAAAGAAGAGGTTTCTTCTAGTCTTTCACGGATCATTCGTTCTTTGGCTTCCTGACGCAGGCGTTCCATATATTCCTCGTAGCTGGTCTGCCGACGGATCGTATAAGGGAATGTCGGGATATCCTTGTTTAACAGGATGCGGGCCAAGGCTCCAATATGGGCACAGACGCTGTGTCGGGTATGCCAGGGGCAGTCACAATAAGTATCCAGGACCTTCCCATCAAAGGAAATTGTCATCTCCATCTCATTCTCGTAAAAGGAATTCCGGGTATCGCTGGTGATGGTATAGACACCACGCCCGATCGATCGTTCAATATAGATGTTTCCGATCGTATCCATATAACGGGAAGCTAAACGCTCGCTTCTTGTTGATAAATGCAGTTGTTCATAAATATCAGAGGTCACAAGAATCATAAGCACTCTCCTTTATTTCCTTATTGTAACTTAAAAAACTAAAAAAAGAATGAATCTTGCATCATTCTTTTTTTGCTCTTATCGTTTCAGCAATGTTTTAAAGATACCACGGCCTAGGCTGGCTCCGATGTTGCCTCCTAATCGTTTTCCCAGCTTTCCACCAAAAGTTGAACCGATGGTGTTTCCGACCTCTCGGCCGATGGTACCGGCGGTGGTGCTGGCGACATTGTTGATGGCCTGGTCGACTTTCTTCTTTTTTTGTTGTTCGGCCTTGGCTGCTTCCTTCTCGGCTTTTTCCTTGGCCTTAGCGGCTTCTTTTTCTGCTTTTTCCTTGGCTTTGGCCGCTTCCTTTTCCGCTTTCAGTCGTTCTTTTTCCTCCTGCTTCTGTCGGGCTGCTTCTTCCTTTTCCAGCCTTTGTTGTTCCTTTAAAGCTTCCTGCTCTTCGTATTGGGCTTTTTTCAGACGCTCAAAGAATTCATAAGCGGAATCACGGTCTACCATATCCGCATATTTATTCGATAGCAAGTCATTTTGAATGACAGCTTGTCTTTCATATGGATCCAGGACACCCATCATACTTTGCGGCGGCAGGATCTTTGTCCGTTTGACGATGGTCGGTATTCCTTGTTCATCAAGAACCGAAACCAACGCTTCGCCGATTCCCATGTTTAATAAGGTTTCATACGTATCGAATTCCGGATTGACACGGAAAGATTCGCTGGCAGCCCTGGCTTTTCTTTGTTCCGCCGGTGTGTACGCATGGAGGGAGTGCTGTATTTTATTGGACAGCTGCGCCAGTACTTCGTTCGGGATATCACTTGGGCTTTGTGTGATAAAGTAGATACCGACCCCTTTGGAACGGATCAGTTTGACCACTTGTTCGATCTTGGCCTGCAAAGCCTTGGAAGCAGTATCAAACAACATATGGGCTTCATCAAAGAAGAATACCAGACGTGGTTTAGCCAGATCACCAGCTTCCGGCAGAGTTTCATAAAGCTCAGCCATCATCCACAACATAAAGGTGGCATACATGGTTGGATTCTGCATCAGTTTTTCACATTCCAGGATCTGGATCTTGCCTTTTCCGTTGATATCGGTGGTTAACCAGTCATGGATATCCAGAGCCGGTTCCCCGAAGAACAGTTCACCTCCCTGGGATTCCAGCGCAATAATAGAGCGGGTAATGGCACCCAGGCTTTGTCGTGCAATGTTTCCGTAACGGCTGGAATACGTATCCAGATTCTCACCGATAAAGGAAATCAGGGATCGTAGATCCTTGGTATCAATGATCAGTTGACTTTCATCATCGGCAATTTTGAAGATGATCGTTAAAATCTCAGACTGGACTTCATTTAATCCCAGAATCCTTGCCAACAATAAGGAACCCATTTCCGAAATGGTGGTCCGTAACGGCAGACCGGCCTCCTGGTATACGTCCCAGAAGGTCACTGGATAAGAATCAAACGCAAAATCTGTAATCTGCATGGAATCGATCCGAGTTTGAATGTTTTCATTCATGACACCGGTTTTGCATAAGCCGGCTAAATCACCTTTGGCATCGGCCAGGAACACAGGCACACCTGCATCCGAAAAGGATTCAGCCATCACTTTTAAAGTGGTGGTCTTACCGGTTCCGGTTGCACCGGCAATCAAACCATGACGATTTGCCATTGAAGGGTAAATGACAACATCCTCTTCGTTGGATCGGCCAATCCATATTTTATTATCTTTATACATAAGAACCTCCGTTTTCTATATTATACATGATATAAAGCGTTGATTCTTTATTTTTATTGCGTATGAAAATTTTCATTTTGAATGAAAAATTATTTGACATTTTTTCATAAAGAGACTAATATAACCTCATAAGTTAAATCGCTGATTAGGAGAGTAAACCTGAAGGAAATCTCAAGCGAGACGGTACAGAGTGGAAGGCCGTCAGATGGAAATCAGGAAGAAACGCACCTATGAGAGTCCGGATGAATTCAGTAGTTCGGAACGTTTCACCCACGTTACGGAGAAGAGGCCTTGATAGAGGCAACTAAAGTGGTACCGCGTTGACAGCGTCTTTGGAAAAGTTTTCAAAGGCGCTTTTTTTCTTAACTAAAGCGTAGAAAGAGGACACATATGGAAAAGAAAGACATTAAAAAAGTTGTATTGGCGTACTCGGGCGGACTGGACACATCTGTATTAATTCCATGGTTAAAGGAACACTACAATAACTGTGAGGTCATTGCGGTATCTGGTAATGTCGGTCAGGGAACCGAACTGGATGGACTGGAAGAAAAAGCGCTGAAGACCGGTGCTTCCAAGTTATATATTGAAGATTTAACGGATGAATTTGTGGATGACTATATTATCCCGACGATGCAGGCCGGCGCTACCTATGAGCAATATTTACTGGGTACCAGTTTTGCGCGTCCGATCATTGCCAAACGGATCGTGGAAATTGCGAAGAAGGAAAATGCTGATGCTATCTGTCATGGTTGTACTGGAAAAGGAAATGACCAGGTACGGTTTGAACTAGCTATCAAGGCTTTTGCACCGGATATGCATGTGATTGCCCCTTGGCGTTTCTGGGAGCTGAATTCCCGGGAAAAAGAAATCGAATATGCTGAGGCACATAATATTCCATTACGGATCAACAAAGAGACCAATTACTCAAAAGATAAAAATCTGTGGCATTTAAGCCATGAAGGACTGGATCTGGAAGACCCGGCCAATGAAGCCCCAATCAATAAGGAAGGCTTCCTGGAAATGGGTGTATCTCCAGAGCAGGCACCGGATACACCGACCCAGATTACGTTACATTTTGAAAAAGGTGTACCGACGGCTTTGGATGGACAGACGATGAGTGCTACCAAGATCATTGAAGCGTTGAATAAAGTCGGCGGAGCCAACGGAATCGGCATTCTGGATATCGTGGAAAACCGGCTGGTCGGAATGAAATCTCGTGGTGTCTATGAAACACCGGGGGGTACCATTTTGTACAAAGCGCATGAAAAACTGGAAGAGATCACACTAGATAAAGAAACGTCCCACTATAAAGCCCAGGTGGCATTAAAATTCGGAGAACTGGTATACAACGGACAGTGGTATACACCGTTACGGAAAGCATTGAGTGCATTTGTTACAACGACACAAGAAACAGTGACCGGTGATGTCACATTAAAACTGTATAAGGGAAACATACTGCCGGTGTCTGTAACATCCCCGTATTCTCTGTATTCTGCCGGTATGGCAACCTTTGATGAGGATGATTGTTACGATCAGAACGATTCTGCCGGATTCATCAATCTGTTTGGACTGCCTTTGAAGGTACGGGCTATGAAAGCTGAAGAATTTGAAGATTTCCCGGGAGTGGAATAATGGCAAAACTATGGACAGGCAGATTTGCTAAGGAAACGGATCAGACATTGGAAACGTTAAATGCCTCTCTGCCTTTTGATCAAAGACTATATAAACAGGATATTACCGGATCTATGGCGCATGCCAGAATGCTGGCACATCAGGGGATCATATCTTCTGAGGATCAGAAAAAAATCCAGGCAGGATTAGAAAGTATTCTTGCCGATATTGAAACAGGTACATTGAAAATGGTAGATGCCGAGGATATCCATACCTTTGTCGAGCAAGAGCTGACAGCCCGTATTGGGGATGCCGGCAAGCGTCTGCATACAGCGCGTTCACGAAATGACCAGGTGGCGTTGGATCTGCGTATGTATACGATGGAAAAGACCAAAGACATTATGATGCTGGTTTTGGACATGTTGCGCAGTCTGTGCGATAGATCCAAAGAACATCTGGAAACGGTCATGCCGGGTTATACCCATCTGCAAAGGGCTCAGCCTGTAACCGTCGCACATGTGTGGATGGCCTATGCCAATATGCTGAAAAGAGATTACAGGCGTTTATCCAATGCGCTGGAGCTGATGGATGAGATGCCGTTAGGGTCTGGAGCACTGGCTTCGACAACGTATCCGATAGACCGCCAGTATGTCTGTGACCAGCTAGGATTTGCCCGTGTTACGGATAATTCTATGGATGGAGTCAGTGACCGGGATTATTGTATGGAAATGGCCTCTGACCTTTCCATTCTGATGATGCATCTGTCCAGAATGTGCGAAGAGATCATCCTGTGGTGTTCATGGGAATTCCGTTTTGTAGAGCTGGATGATGCCTTTTCTACAGGCTCTTCCATCATGCCGCAGAAGAAGAATCCGGATGTTTGCGAATTGATACGAGGAAAAACCGGAAGAGTGTACGGTCATTTAATGACCTTATTGACGATGCAGAAGGGTTTGTCTTTAGCCTACAATAAGGATATGCAGGAGGATAAAGAAGCTCTGTTTGATATTCTGGATACCGTAGAAAATTCGTTAAAGGTCATGATACCGATGTTTGATACGATGAAGATTCATAAAGACGTTATGAAACAGGCCGCCTTGGGAGGCTTTATCAATGCGACGGACTGTGCGGATTATTTAACGAAGAAAGGAATCCCGTTCCGGGATGCTTATAAAACGATTGGACAGCTGGTTGCTTACTGTATTGAACACAAACTGGCATTAAATGAGGTGCCTTTGGAAGTACTGCAGTCCTTCCATACGGTCTTTGACCAGGATGTCTATCATGCGATCGATTTAAAGACTTGTATAGAGGGCAGAAATGTTATTGGCGGACCAGCCCCCAAAGAGGTAGCTCGTCAGATTTCTGTCATTGAACAGTTTATAGAGGATAATGAATGAATAAGCCAAAGATATTTATAGATGGACAAGCCGGAACTACCGGTCTGGAGATATATACAAGATTATCAAAAAGAGAAGATATTGAATTGCTGATCATACCGGAAGAAAAACGGAAAGACAATGAAACAAGAAGTCATCTGATGGATCAGGCAGATCTGGTCTTTTTGTGCCTGCCGGATGCAGCAGCCAAGGAAGCGGTAACGCTGGTATCCAACCCGGATACGAAGATAATCGATGCGTCTACCGCCCATCGGACCAGCCCGGGATGGATCTATGGTCTGCCGGAGCTGTCACAGGCTAGGAAACAAGCTATCCGGACAGGGAAGCGAGTAGCGAATCCTGGTTGTCATGCCACGGGATTTATCACTGTGGTCTATCCGCTGGTACAAGCCGGGATCCTTTCTGTCAAAGAAGCCATCCACTGCTTCTCTTTGACCGGCTATTCAGGTGGGGGAAAGCGGATGATTGCCGATTACCAACAAAGTGACAGACCATTCGCTTACAGCGCACCAGGAATCTACGGATTAACGATGCAGCATAAACACATCAAGGAGATGCAGGCAGTTTGCCATTTGGAAAAAGCACCGTTGTTTAGCCCAATCGTGGATGATTACTATCGAGGTATGGCCACCAGTATCCAGCTGGAGGCCGATGTGGATCAAATACGTCAAATTTATCGGGATTTTTATACATCCGGTCTAATTACGGTTGCGGACAGCTGGCAGGGTAATGTATATGCCAATATGTGGGCAGACAGAGACAGCCTTGAAATTGTGGTCAATGGGAATGAGAACCAGACGATCGTAACAGCTTTGTTTGATAATCTGGGAAAAGGTGCATGCGGTGCGGCTATCCAGAATATGAATATCATGTTGGGCTTTGATGAAAAAGAAGGTTTAATTGTTTAAGGGGAATGACAATGAAAATTGATCCGAATATTAGAGCGAGCATCCTGGCTGAGGCATTGCCGTTTATCCAGGAATATGAAGATAAAATCGTTGTGATCAAATACGGTGGCAACGCCATGATCAATGAATCGTTGAAGGAAGCGGTCATCCAGGACGTTGTTCTGCTGAACTTGATCGGTATCAAGGTGGTGCTGGTGCATGGTGGTGGGCCGGAAATCAGTGACATGCTGAATAAAGTAGGAAAAAAGAGTGAATTTATCGACGGATTACGAGTCACAGATGATGAGACCATGGACATTGTACAGATGGTCTTATGTGGAAAGGTCAATAAGAATCTGGTATCTCTTCTCCGAAAAGCCGGTGGCAAGGGAATCGGCATTGCCGGTATGGACGGCAACCTGTTTGAAGCGGTTCGTAAGGACGATGACCATGGCAATGTCGGAGAAATTGTGGATGTGCATCCGGAGATCGTTCTGGATGTTTTGGAAAAAGGGTATATTCCTGTTGTTTCCAGTATTGCAGCCGGGCAGGATCAGACGATGAACTACAATATCAATGCCGATACTGCAGCAGAAAAACTGGCCATTGCGTTAAGCGCGCATAAATTTATTCTGCTGACGGATGTCATGGGACTGATGGAAGACCCGAACAATGATGATACTCTCATTCCGTCTCTGACAGTATCGCAGGTCCCGCTGCTGATGAAATCAGGCGTGATTTCCGGCGGCATGATCCCGAAGGTGGAATGTTGTGTGGAAGCCATACGACAAGGCGTTCATACAGTAAATATTCAGGACGGACGTGTCCCGCATTCCATCCTGATTGAAATATTGAGTGAAGATGGTGTCGGAACCATGTTCTATTAGGAGGCAGGCTATGCATTTTCAGAAAATCAAAGAACTGGAAAATCAATATGTGATGAATACATATGGACGTGTGGAAATCGCCCTGGAAAAAGGGGAAGGTTCCATTCTCTATGATACCGAGGGAAACAGCTATATTGATTTGACTTCCGGTATCGGTGTCAACAGCCTTGGCTATCATCATCCGGCACTGACACAAGCAATCCAACGGCAGGCAGAGAAACTAATGCATTGTTCGAATATTTTCTATAGCCAGCCGATGGCGGAGGTTGCAGAAATACTATGTCGGGAAACAGGTTTATCCAAAGTGTTTTTTGCCAATTCAGGTGCTGAAGCCAATGAGGGAATGATCAAGCTGACCCGTAAATATTCCACAGATAAATATGGAAAAGAGAGAAATAAAATACTCAGCTTACGACAATCTTTCCATGGACGTACCATGACCACATTGATGGCGACAGGACAAGATAAATTCCATAAATATTTTTATCCGTTCCCGACAGGTTTTGATTATGTGGAGACCAATCGCTTTGAAGATTTTATTTCTCATGTGGATGACACAGTCTGTGGTATCATGATGGAAATGATCCAGGGAGAAGGAGGTGTCCTTCCTTTAGATAAAGACTTTGTACAACAGGTAACGACATATTGCCAACAAAAAGATATTCTGGTCATGATCGATGAAGTACAGACAGGCATCGGACGGACAGGTACCTTATTCTGTTATGAGCAGTATGACATCCAACCGGATATCATCAGTGTGGCAAAAGGATTGGCTGGCGGTGTACCGATGGGGGGCTTTGTATGTAATGAAAAATGTGCAGATGTTCTGCAGCCGGGCATGCATGGTTCAACGTTCGGAGGCAACTTGTTAGCTTCTGTTGCAGCTCAGACAGTTCTGCATACAGTCAATGATCCGACATTTTTACAGACGGTCAAAGAAAAAGGGGACTATTTCAAACAGAATCTGCTACCACTTGAGAAAATAAAGACCGTACGTGGAAAAGGACTGATGCTGGGAATTATCGTAGACCCGGATCAACGAGCTGATTATGTGGCACAGCTAAGAGAAAAAGGCGTATTGGTTCTGACGGCAGGTACCGATGCCATTCGCTTGCTGCCGCCATTAGTAATAACATATGAGGAAATCGATCAGGCACTGGCTGCCATGAAGGAGGTATTCGCATGAAACATTTATTAAAATTACAAGATCTTTCCAAAGAGGAAATCATACAAATATTGGATCTGGCAGACCAGTTGAAATATGAAAGAAAACACGGGATCCCGCATAAACATCTGGAAGGAAAATCCATTGGATTGATTTTTCAGAAATCCAGTACCCGAACACGGGTATCGTTTGAAACGGGCATTTATCAGTTAGGTGGACAGCCGTTGTTTTTGTCCAGTCGTGATCTGCAGATCGGACGCGGAGAACCGGTACAGGATACGGCCAGAGTACTCTCCCGTTATCTGGATGGGATCATGATCCGTACCTATGAGCAGAAAGAAGTCAAAGATCTGGCAGAATATGGATCTGTACCTGTAATCAATGGATTGACGGATTACTGTCACCCGTGCCAGGTATTGGCTGATCTGATGACCATTCGTGAAAAGTTTATGGTCCTGGAGGGATTGAAGCTGGTCTATATCGGCGATGGCAACAACATGACCAATTCCCTGATTGTGGGTGGTCTGACAATGGGTATGAAGGTAGCCGTTGCGACCCCGCAGGATTATCGTCCGGATGAAGAGATCATGGCCTGGGCAGAACAGAATCCGGATTTCACCTGGACTACTTCACCGCAGGAGGCCATCAAGGATGCCGATGTTGTCTATACGGATACATGGGCTTCCATGGGACAGGAAGAAGAAAAAGCCATTCGCGAAAAAGCCTTTGCAGGTTATCAGGTAAACAGCGAACTGATGAAACTGGCGAAAGATACCGCGATGGTCCAGCATTGTCTGCCGGCTTACCGGGGACAGGAAATCACGGAAGACGTCTTTGAAGCGCATGCTGATGAAATATTCGAGGAAGCGGAAAACCGTCTGCACGCGCAGAAAGCGGTCATGGTGACATTGTTAAAATAAACGCCTAACGGCGTTTTTTTATGATACAGTAATAACGGGGTCTGGAAATGAGCAAAGAGAGATTGGAAGCATTTTCTGATGGAGTCATCGCCATCATTATCACAATCATGGTCCTGGAGCTAGGGGTGCCAAAACAAGCCAGCTGGCATGCGCTCTGTCAGCAGCTGCCTTCGATCTTCAGCTATGTATTCAGCTTTACTTTAGTTGGTACTTACTGGATCAATCATCATCATTTGTTTGAAGTGACCCAAACCATTGATAACCGGGTATTGTGGGCTAATCTTCTGTTTCTTTTACTGTTATCCATGTTTCCTGTATGTACTCAGTGGATAGCGGTGACTGCTTTTGCGCAGGTTCCTATGATATCTTACATTGTGGTTATGTTGATGACCACGTTATCTTATATACTTATGCATCATACGATCGTGTTGGCATCCAACGACTGCCAGTTTAAGGAACTTTTAAAGATCGGGCGAAAGGAAAGAATATCTGTATTGTTGGAAACAGTCGCTTTGTTCTTTTCGTTGATTGGTTCATTGCGTTGGTTAAGCATTCTTTTTCTGATCGGACTGACACCAGTTTGGCTGATTCCGGATATGCGGATCCGGACATACCGAAAGCATAAGGGGGGAAAACATGAGCTATAGACAAAATAAAGTGTTGAACTATGTAATTGATGTCGTGGGCAGCCGGCTGACGATACCAATCTTATGGTATCTCCAACAAAATCAAACGATGACCTATGAACAGTTACGCGAGGACATTGTATTTGTGACCAATACCAGCCTTCATAAGGCTTTGAAAGATCTTGTGGAACATGGCATCCTGGAACAGGAAGGGAATCTGTACTTGATTTCCGAATCCGGAAAGGAATTGATCCCGATATTAAAAGAATTTGTGGAATGGGGACAGAAGCATCTGCATGAACAATAAATTGGTATTTCTGTTTCCTGGCATCAAATATACGTGTGATATGCCACTGTTGTATTATCCAAGGCTCTATTTTAAATCCTTGGGTTATACGGTGATTGATGTTTCCTACGGAAGTGCTTTTGATACGGTGGAATTTCACAATCAGGATATTACGGAGGAAATATATACAGCACAAGCCAGCTGCATCGATCAGATCCGATCTTGTCATCCGGAAGAAGCAGACCAAGTTTTCTTTATTTCCAAGAGCCTGGGCACAGCGGTGGCCGGCTGGGCGGAAAAAGAACTCGGGTTGTCGGTCTTCCATTATTATCTGACACCGATCGTTCAGACATTTCCTTATATGACCCGAACACAGAGGATTGCTCTGGTGGTTTCCGGAACAAAGGATCCGGTGATTGACTTTCGCCTAGTGAGAAATCAATGTCATAAGGAAAACCTGCCGTATCTGCAGATAGATGATGTCGGCCATCGTCTGGAAGGGCCAGACGTACAAAAGAATCTTGACATTGTGAAAACAGTGGTCCAAAGAATGGCACAAGGTACAAAACAACGATGAAGACCGGTCCGTATGGATCGGTCTTTATTTCCATGCGAGCTTCAAACGTTTCGTTACTTCTTCGATATCGTCTGTGGTCAGCGCGGCATAACCGGCTACCACTGTCTGTGTAGGGCACAGGGAATGACGATTCATATAATATTCGCTCAGACCTTTGAGGTGGACCCCCTGTTTTTGGGCTTTCAGGATCATGGCGGCTTCACTGCCGGCGTTCGGATAAGTCAGAAGAAAATGCAGGCCGGTATGTTGTCCGGTAATTTGCAGATCATCGCCGAAAGCTTGTTTTAGGGATTGATAGAAAGCATCCTTTCTTTTTCTATAGCTGTGCCGCATACGGGAAATATGCCGACTGAAATAGCCTTGTTCTATAAACTGGCATAAAGTCTGCTGCTCAAAGCGGCTGACGGTATTGGCGTAGACGGCATATGTTTTCTGATATTGTGTTAACAGACTGTTTGGTAAGACCATACAAGCCAGGCGGATGGAAGGAGCCAGGCTTTTGGAAAAAGTCGTCAGATAGATGACGTGTTCGTGGTGGTTGGCCATTCCCTGCAGACTGGAGATCGGACGCAGGTCAAAGCGGAATTCCGAATCGTAGTCATCTTCAATGATATACCGTTGCGGCTTTTTCTGGGCCCATTCCAGCAGCTGTGCTCTACGTGCCGCGGGCATGGAAATACCGGTCGGAAAATGATGGCTTGGGGTAATGTAACACAGATCAACATCCTCCAGGTCATCTGCCGGTAATCCGTATTGGTCGATATCTACCAATTTACAAGGAATCCCGTTATTTTCCAGAACGACCCGGGTGCGATGATACCCAGGGTTTTCGATGGCACAGCAGCTTCCTTTAAATAGAGAAGCCAGACAACCTAAAAGATATTCGATCCCGGCTCCGATCACAATTTGGTCTGCATGGCATTGCACTCCTCGTTCACTGTTTAAATAGCGGGCAATCTGGATGCGAAGATTCTCATCTCCCTGCATGGCGCCACGGTTCAGCAGCTCGTGATGGGTATATAAAAGCTCTTTTTGGATTTTAGCCCAGGTATGAAAAGGAAATAGGGAGGTGTCCACACTGCCGGTTGATAGGTCATAGCGATAAGGCGGTTTTTCTGTCCGGATAAGGACAGGATCGATCCGCTTTGGCTGGTGAAGAAGTCCTTGAGTATCCTGGACGTAAAAACCGCTTCGGCTTCTGGACTGCACCAGCCCTTCGGCTGCTAACAGCTGATACGCTGTATCCACAGTGGAAACGCTGATGCCCAGACTGGCTGCCATGCTTCGGCGTCCGGGAAGCTTGTCTCCTGGTTTTTGGATCCCGTTATGGATCTGTTCGGCAAGCTGTTGATAGAGCTGTTCATACAATGGTTTCTTTCCTAGTGGATCTAATTCAATCATACTGGCCTCCTCGATATTCTATAGTTTACCATGCCAGATTCGATATGAAAAATACATTGAATGTGTGCTTTAAGCCAATCAATACATTAAAACTACTAAAAACTATGCAAAATGGTATTAGTATTCGTTGAATCCTTAGAATATAATTATAGATGAACAAAAATGAAAAGGAGAATCATATTATGGCTGAAAGAATTACAGGACACACTGAGTTAATTGGTTTGATGGCATATCCGATTCGTCATTCCAGTTCACCGGCAATGCACAACGAGGCGTTTGCTTATCTGGGACTGGACTATGCTTACCTGGCATTTGAAGTAGATAATGACACATTGGAAGATGCAATCAAAGGCTTACGTGCTTTAAAAATGGTAGGATCCAACGTATCTATGCCAAATAAAACGGTTGTCGGAAAATATTTGGATGAATTGTCACCGGCAGCTGAAATGATCGGTGCCGTAAATACGATCGTAAACGACAATGGCAAATTGATCGGACATTGCACAGATGGTATCGGTTATATGCAGTCTTTAAAGGATTATGACATCGATGTTATTGGCAAGAAGATGACAATTGTAGGTGCTGGTGGAGCCGCAACGGCTATTGAAATCCAGGCTGCTCTGGACGGTGTAGCTGAAATCTCCATCTTTAACATCAAAGACAAATTCTATGAAGTTGGAGAAGAAACAGTACGCAAGATCAACGAGAATACGAATTGTAAAGCCAAGATGTTTGATCTGGCCGACAAAGAAGCTTTACGTCGTGAAATCGAATCCAGTTACTTGTTAGCAAACGCAACAGGTATGGGTATGAAACCGTTGGAAGGCAAGACCTGGTTACCGGATGCTTCCTACTTACGTCCGGATCTGATCGTTACGGATACAGTGTATGCACCGGCTGAAACAGAATTCCTGCGTATCGCCAAAGAAGTTGGATGTAAACGCATGAACGGTTTCGGTATGATGTTGTTCCAGGGAGCTGCCGGCTTCAAAATGTGGACAGGTCACGATATGCCGATTGAACATATGAAAGAAGTTCTTGGCATCAAATACGAATAAAAGGGGAAAGAAAGAGAGAAAAATATGAAAAAGAAATTTTTACCTAGTGCACTTATATTGTATTTAAACTATTTCCTTCACGGTGTTGGATGTTCCGTACTGGGACAGGCTGTGATCAAAGAATCTCTGGCTTCTAGCTGGGGAGTCGATGTAATGAAAATTACAGCGATTTCTGCTGCCTTAGGTTTAGGTCGTCTGATTGCGTTACCGTTTGCTGGTCCGTTATCAGATAAACTGGGACGTAAGATCTCCGTTATGATTGGTGGAGCTTCTTATGCCATCTATTTATTAGGTTTGATGTTTGCGTATAATGCAGGAGCTAACGGTGGATACCAGATTGCTTATTTCTGTGCAATCATGGGTGGTATTGCCAACTCCTTCCTGGATACAGGTATTTATCCGGCTGTTGCTGAAATTTTCGACGGAGCACCAGGTGTTGCGACAATGGGAATCAAATTCTTCATCGCAATTTCTCAGATGTTGCTGCCATTCTTCTTAGGAGCTACTGTAGCTACAACAGCTGCTGGTGCAACAAACTACAACCGTTTATTCCTGATTTGTGGTGTAGCTTACCTGGTTATGGCCGTATTGATCATGTTTATGCCATTACCGGATACAGATGGTGCCGAAGGCGAGAAAAAAGAAGGTCTTATTTCCAGCTTGAAGCATACGCACTTCTCCATTGAATCCATCGCTATGATCCTGATCGGATTCACATGTACAGGTACATTCCAGTTATGGCTGAACTGTGCACAGAACTTTGCACGTGACGTTGTTGGATGGGCAGACCCTTCCATCATGCAGTCTTACTACTCTATCGGAACGATGCTGGCTCTGATCGTAACAGCCATCTTGACTCGTAAGATCAAAGATGTTCGTTTCATTTTGGTTTACCCAATCATCTGTTTGGTAACGATGGTATTGGTTCTGATCACTAAATCTGAATTTATGTGTAAGGTTGGTGCCTTCGCTATCGGATGGGCCGGTGCCGGTGGATTGCTGCAGATTGCTACATCTGTATGTAACATGTTGTTCCCTCGTATCAAGGGTACAGTGACTGCATTGGTTATGATCGCGTCTTCTTTATGTAACTACACGATCTTAACAGCTGCATCAAATATGACACCGACTGGTGTAATGTTGATGAACATCGTATTAACGGGCATTGGAATCCTGCTTGGATTGTTCGTAAATATGCGCTATGAAAAAATGTTAGAAAGTGCTGAGTAATCAGAAAGGATACAAAAAATGAATACTGTGAAAGTAAGAAATGTGGTCATCGGTGAAGGATTACCGAAGATCATCGTTCCGATCGTCGCAAAAACAAAAGAGGAAATTCTGGCTGCCGCTAAATCTTTTGAAGGAATCCAACTGGATATCGTTGAGTGGCGTGTTGACTGGTTTGACGGTGTTTTCGATTTTGACCAGGTTGAAGATGTATTAAAGGACCTTCGCCCGGTTTTAGGAGATACTCCAATCTTGTTCACTTTCCGTACTTCCAAAGAAGGTGGAGAAAAAGCGATTGATGCCCCAGCTTATGTAGAGCTGAACAAAAAAGCAGCAGCTACAGGACTGGTTGATATGGTAGATGTTGAAGCTTTTACAGGCGATGAATATGTGAAAGAGATCATCGAAGCGGCGCATGCCAATGGTGTGAAAGTTGTGGCTTCCAACCATGACTTTGATAAGACCCCGGCTAAAGAGGATATCGTATACCGTCTGCGCAAAATGCAGGACCTGGGTGCAGATATTCCGAAAATTGCGGTTATGCCACAGAACAAAAAAGATGTATTGACACTGTTAGCGGCTACGGAAGCTATGGCTACCGATTATGCCGATCGTCCGATCATTACGATGTCCATGGCAGGAACTGGACTGATCAGCCGACTGGCTGGTGAGGTATTTGGATCTGCCTGTACATTCGGAGCTGTTGGAAAGGTATCCGCACCGGGACAGATGGATGCAGAAAATCTGAATATCGTATTAAACTTGATTGACAAAAGCATGTAAATAGTGAATAAAAAGCATAATTTCCATTGAAATTATGCTTTTTATATGCGAATTAGCCAATATTAAATCGATTTGTGCTATTATATGTGTATAGATTCACAAGTGATTTTTTCTATATGATTCAATAATTCACTTATAATAGTTAATAGTTTTTTTCTTGTGGATTGTTATAGGAAAGAGGAAGGTGTATGAAGAAGACTTTGATGTATTTAGAGGAAAACCTGGAAGAAATATTGATGGTCATCGCCTTACTGGCTATGGCGCTGATTATGGGGCTCCAGGTTATTTCCAGGTATGTTCTGCACATTTCGTTATCCTGGTCGGAGGAAATTACACGGTATTTGTTTATATGGTCTGCCTTTATCAGTGTCAGCTTATGTACAAAAAAATGTATTTCCATTAAGATCGATCAATTTATTAAATCATTCTCAAAGCGAGGAGAAGCAGCGTTTAAAGTGCTGAACTTGATTTTATCTTTAGCAGTGTTTGTGTATTTGATTCCGTATGCATATAAATACTTGATTGCGACGATCCAAAGCGGTCAGGTCAGCCCTGCCTGCGGGATACCGATGTATTATATACAGGCAGCTCCTTTTATCTGCTTTTGTCTGACAAGTATCCGTATCATTCAGCGTATCATCATCAATGTGAAGGTGGTTATGAATAAAGAGAATGATCCGGCCCAAGAAGGAAGTATAGCAGAAACAATCGTGGAAACGGTTGAGGAAGAAAAGGAGGGTTAGAAGATGTCTGTTGGTGTTATATTTTTGATATTTGTCTTTTGCCTTCTGATCGCGATCCCAATTTCCATTTCATTAGGTATTGTGGCGGTTCTTCCGGGAGCCTTTGATCCATCGTTTACCGCCAGCGGTTCCTTTGTGATCCGATCTATGTTAGGTGGTATCGACAGTTTCCCGTTGCTGGCAGTTCCAATGTTTGTGCTGGCCGGTATCGTGATGGCTCATGGACAGATTTCCAAAAAGCTGTTTGATGTCTTTGCTTATTTTTTAGGCAAACTGACAGCGGGGATCCCTTGTGCGGTCATTGTAACATGCTTATTCTATGGAGCTATTTCCGGATCGGCGCCTGCAACGGTAGCCGCTGTGGGCAGTATGACGATTCCGTTTCTGGAAGAGCTGGGATACGACAAAAAGTTTTCGATCGCCATTGTGGCGGTTGCCGGTGGATTAGGCGTTATTATTCCGCCAAGCATTCCTTTTATCATGTTTGCGATGGCCTCCGGCGAATCTGTCAGTAAACTGTTTATTGCCGGTATTGTGCCGGGCCTTCTCATTGGCTTGTTATTGATGTTATATGCTGTTTATTATTGCCGTCGTCATGGAGAAGACAAAGAGCGGATCAATAAAAAAGTAGATGAACTGCATGAAATGGGATTGTCTAAGGTGTTAAAGGATGGGTTCTTTGCCTTGATGAGCCCGGTCATTATCCTGGGTTGTATCTATTCGGGTATTGCTTCCCCGACAGAAGCAGCTGTTATTTCTGTATTCTATGCGCTGATTATCAGCTTATTTGTTTATAAGACACTGAAACCAAAAGATATCTATAAGCTCCTGGTAGAATCGGTTCACACCTATGCGCCGATCCTGTTTATCCTGGCTGCCTCTACGGCATTCTCCAGAGTGTTGACATTGATGCAGGTGCCGCAGATGGTCAGTGCGTGGATCCTGGGCCATTTCACAAATCAGATTATATTATTGTTGGTGATCAATATCTTCCTGCTGATTGTTGGTATGGTTATGGATACGACGCCGGCTATTCTGATCTTGACACCGATCCTACTACCAATCGTACAGGGCGTTGGTATGAACCCGGTACATTTTGCGATTATGATGGTTGTCAACCTGGCGATTGGATTTGTGACACCGCCAATTGGGGTGAACTTATTTGTCGCCAGTTCCTTAACCGGTGTACCGGTGATGGATATTGCCAAAAAGGCAGCGCCATTGATTGTTATGTTCCTGATTGCGTTACTGCTGATTACGTTTATTCCGCAAATCAGTTTGTGTTTAGTATAGGAGTCCGTCTATGAAAGCATTGAAGAAAATGATCAATATCGCTTTGACTGGTTTTCTGTCCTGGAATCTGATTGGATGTGGTGCACAGAAGGATACAGAACAACGATATGCCTGGCCATTAGGTACATCCAGTCCGGAGGATACAGTTACGCAGATTTATGCAGAGAAGTTTGCGGATACGGTATATGAACTGAGTGACGGATCTATGAAGATCCAAGTATATCCAAACAGCGTTTTGGGTGGAGACCGGGAATTGCTGGAATCATGCAGCGATGGAGATATTCCGTTTGTGGTACAGAATACGGCACCACAGGTTACCTTTATGAAAGACATTGCCGTCTTTGATATGCCGTGTGTGTATGATGATATCGAAGATGTTCGAAATGCAATCGATGACCAAGAATTCATGGATCGCATTGGAAAGGTATACCATCAAGGAGGGTATGAGCTGCTTGGCTATGCTGATCAGGGATTCCGCGTTATGTCCACCAACCGTAAAGTAACCTCCATCGATGACTTTAAAAATCAGAAGATACGTACGATGGAAAACTCCTTCCATATGGATTTCTGGAAGCAGCTGGGAGCCAACCCGACACCGATGACGTTCTCAGAGGTCTATATTGGGTTGCAGCAGGGAACCATTGATGCGCAGGAGAATCCATATGAAGTTATCGTTTCCAATAAACTGTATGAACAGCAGGATTACGTGATTGAGACAAATCATTTACCACATCTGATTTCCTTGATCGTCAGTGATGAATTTATGCAGACATTGACCAAGGAACAACAGGAGATCATTCGTCAGGCAGCAGATATTGCGAAGGATTATGCCCGCGAAAAATCCGATGAGCGAATTGCCGGACGTATCGATATCATCGAACAAAGTGGTACAGAAGTCGTACCATTGGATGAACAAACGATGGAGGCTGTACGTGAGAAATGTAAACCGGTATACGAGAAAATCGAAAAAACGGTAGATCCGAAACTGGTCGAAGCCTATCAACATGTGCAATAAATTAAATCCGCTATAGCGGATTTTTTATTGAAACAAAATGAAAATGAATTGAAAATATATGAAAATGTGGTTTGAATTGTGTATAGGATACTGCTATAATAAAGCCTATAATTAAGGAGATTTTAAATATGGAAGAGTTAGAACAGATCCGGGAAAAGATTGCGGAATGCGATCATCGTATTATAGAAGCTCTGGCAGATCGTATGGTCCATGTGCAGGAGATTATATCGTATAAGAAAGCAGTGGGAATTCCAATTCTTCAACCTGAGCAGGAGGAAAAACAAACCAATGTACTGAAGGATATGTTGGGGGATAATCCCTTTGAAGAAGAGATACTGGACATTTTTACGTACATTATGAAAAACAGCCGTCGAGTACAGGCTAAAAGTTTGTTTGACTATAATATTTTTTTAATTGGTTTTATGGGAGCGGGAAAGACGACAATTGCCAATGAACTGGAGCGAAAGCTGGAAATGCATCGGGTGGAAATGGATGAGATGATCGTTAAAAAACAAGGTATGTCCATTTCGGAGATCTTTGATGAATACGGCGAATTGTATTTCCGAAATTTGGAGAGCAATGCGTTGATCGAGCTACAAAAGGTAAAACAGAGCATCGTCAGCTGTGGGGGCGGTGTTATCATGCGGAAAGATAATGCGGAACAGATGAAGAAAAATGGACGAGTTGTTTTATTAAAGGCTGATCCGGCTACGATCTTAGAACGGGTAAAGGACAGCGATGAACGTCCGATTTTAAACAATCACATGAATGTGGATTATATCCGCAATCTTCTGGAAAAAAGAAAAGAGCGATATGAAGCAGTGGCTGATATTACGGTAGAAACAGACGGAAAGAGTCTGGATGATGTATGTGATGAAATCATAGCCAAGCTGATTGCCTTTGATAACGAGAAAGAAAAAGCGGCCATAGAATAAATATTCTATGGCTTATGTTTTAAGGGAGGATTTACAATGAATATAACAGGAAAAACCGGATTATTAGCACTGCTGGGCTCACCGGTGGGACACTCTGGTTCGCCAGCTATGTATAATTACAGCTTTGAAGCTTTGGGACTGGATTATGTTTATGTTGCTTTTGATGTAAAAGAACAACAAGTACCTCAGGCACTGGAAGCGATGAAACTATTTCAAATGCGAGGCTGTAATGTTACCATGCCGGACAAGATTGCGGCAGCTCAAAATGTAGATGAATTATCCGAAGCTGCCCGGATCGTAGGAGCTGTCAACACGATAGTTAATGAAAATGGTAAACTGATTGGACATATTACGGATGGCGTTGGATTTAACGATAATCTGCGGGATCATGGCTTTGAAATCAAAGGTAAGAAGATGACCATTGCCGGAGGTGGTGGAGCTGCCACAGCCATTCAGGTACAGGCTGCATTGGATGGGGTGCGGGAACTTTCTATTTTCAATATAAAGGATTCCTTCTTTGAAAGAGCTGTGGAAACCGCACAGAAGCTTCAAAAGACGGTGCCGGATTGTATCGTCAACGTCTATGATCTAGAGGATTCTGAAACATTGACAAAGGAAATCCAGACTAGCGATATCTTTGTTAATGCGACCATTGTCGGCATGAAACCGTTGGAGGATCAGTCCGTTGTCAAAGATGTCAATGCCTTCCATAAGGGACTGGTTGTTGCGGATACTGTATACAACCCGGAAGAAACACGACTGTTAAAGGAAGCAAAAAAAGCAGGTTGTCAGACAGTTGGAGGCAAAGGTATGTTATTATGGCAGGGGGTAGCGGCCTTTAAGCTTTATACAGGACTGGATATGCCGGTTGCTGATGTCAAGGAACGCTTTTTTAAAGAATGATGAAAATAACTTTACGAAAAGATGATGTATATCGTGGATATTTAATTCTTGTCAATCCTGATCATTTGTTAAGGAATGCCATGGATGAAACTCGACTGCAAACAGTACGACCGGGAATTCAGCTGGAGGAAACAGCGTATGCCCAGCTGATGAAGACGTATCGGGATATCGGGATGAATAATCAGATTACGGAGGTCAGTGGTTATCGGCCATTGGATGAACAGAAACAGCTATATGCCGATTCTTTGAGGGAAAATGGTTTGGAGTACACCCGTAAATTTGTTGCGTTACCGAATGCCAGCGAACATCAGACAGGACTGGCCATTGATCTGGCAGAGACAAAAGAAAACATTGATATGATTTGTCCTTCTTTTCCTAGAGAAGGCATTTGTCAGGCTTTTCGTCAAGCAGCCATACAAAATGGATTTATTGAGCGATACAAAAAAGATAAGACAACAATCACAAAAATCAGTGAGGAGCCGTGGCATTTCCGCTATGTCGGTGCGCCACATTCCATCATAATGGAATCCAGAGGGCTTTGTCTGGAAGAATACATGGATACGGTCCGACAACAAGCCATTGACTTTGAGAGGTATCACATCTACCATCTTCCCTACGAAGGAAATCCAATCACAATGGAGATTGGGGAAAACAGACAAGTCTCCGGGGATAATATTGATGGATTTATAATTACAGAGATAAAGTAAAAAAGCCGAGAAAATCGGCTTTTTTACTATTTGACAGAATGTACCAACGATTTATAGATAATCGTGACGTTTCAATACTTCTAATACGTTACGTCCTTCTGTCGTACCTTCAATGATACGACGAGCACGTTTACTGTCACCAATGTTGTAGATTTCTACATTGGTATCTTCGAATTCTTTTTTCAGATCAGCTAAGATTGGTGTGTTAGCACGCATACCTAAGCAGATGAATCCATAATCGAACGGAATGTCTTCGATTTCACCTTCCGGATTCTTTACGATGAACTTGTCATCGCATACTTCCTGTAAAGCTGTATTAGTCATCTGACGAACATTGTATTTTTTCATACGTGTCTGCGTATCACATTTCGTGATTGGATCCAGACCATTACCGATAATCGGCAGCATTTCTACCATTGTTACATCAGCACCTTTTTCTGTGAAGAATTCCATAACATCCAGACCAACAGCTCCGCCACCGATAACAGCGACTTTCTGTCCTTTCATGTCTTCCGGATATTCCTCACGGCGTTCGATCATCTTTAATACAGTAGCTACCTTAGAGCCATCCTTATCTACACGATCCAGCAATCCCTTGATCGGAGGCAGTGTCGGATTAGATCCGGTTGCGTTTACAACGATATCCGGATTGAATGTCTTAACGAGATCCACAGTGGCAGCTGTGTTTTTGAAGATAAACAGGTTATGCAGTTTCTTAGCTCTTCTCTCTAAGTATTTAGGGAAGTTAGCCATACGGTTCTTATCCGGAATCTGAGAAATAATAGCGGACAGACCACCCAGTTTATCAGATTTCTCGATCAGGAATGTAGTACATCCAACTTCAGCGGCTGTACATGCAGCTTCCAGACCTGCTGTACCGGCGCCGACAACAACAACGTTGCAAGGTTTATTGATCTTTTTCTTATAATAATCTGCATTGGAGTTAACAGCCGGGTTTACTGTACAACGGATCGGCTTGTTCAGACCGATTCGATGACCGGCACATCCAACGTTACAGGAGATACATTGACGAATATCTTCTTCATGACCGAATTCAACTTTGTTTACCCAATCCGGATCGGCAATCAGACCACGTCCCATACCGATCAAATCAGCATCGCCACGAGCCAGGATATCTTCGGCAACCTGTGGGTTACGGATATTACCGACAGCGATGGTTGGTTTGCCATAAGCTTCTTTAACACGACGTGCCATGTAAGAACGCCATCCATCCGGCAGATAGTTTGCATCAATCTGATACTGTAAGGATTGATTTAATGCAGCGGATACATGGAAGATATCTACTTCTTTTTCAAAGTATTGCAGATATTCAATACAGTCATCTAAAGTATTTCCACCTTCTACGAATTCATCAGCACTGATACGAACGATGATCGGGAAGAAAGGACCTACTTGTTTACGAACTTCTTCAATAACCAGTTTTGCGAAACGGGCACGGTTTTCTGCAGATCCACCAAATTCGTCTGTACGTTTATTATATACAGGAGAAAGGAACTGGCTGATCAGATAAGAGTGTCCGGCATGGATCTCAACGGCGTCAAATCCGGCAGTTACAGCACGTTTGGCTGCTTGTCCGTAATCACGAACAATGCTGTAAATCTCTTCTACAGATAAAGGTCTAGGTGCTTCTCCTCCATCCTTGGAAGGAATGTTGGAAGAAGAAACCGGCTGCATTCCGATGCGGCTTGACATAGCGGAAGCCCCCGCATGGTTCAGCTGAATGGCAATGCATGCATCGTGTTTGTGGATTGTTTCTGTTAAATAGAATAATCTAGGGATATAGTTATCGGAATCAATACGTAATTGTGTTGTACCATTCGATCCCTGTGGATATGTCACACATGCGTTTTCAACGATCAACATACCCGTGCCACCACGAGCTCTCTGCTCATAGTAGTTAATGTGGAGGAAACTCATTTCTCCGTTCTGTTCACCAAAGTTTGTGCCCATCGGCGTCATGACGATTCGGTTTTTCAAGGTCATTCGACGTACGGTAAAAGGCTCAAAAATGTGAGAATACTTGCTTTTCATACTTTCATGTTCTCCTTATTATTCGCTTTGATCGCATGTTGAAAGAACTAATAGACATACGATATCTATTTATATATTAGAATTGCATAAATAAAAAGTCTAATTGTTTTTTTGCGTATTATCAATAGCAAAAAACTATTAAACTTTTATGAATAAAGGATTTTGATTTACAGGGCGTCAAAATGGTTCTTAAAATGATCCTTTACGTGCTGGATCAGCCTTTGTAAAGACGCTGGGGACACATTGTTATTCATCGTCGCCATGGAGACCGTATGGACCATTTTTTCCTGAGGAACCAGAGGACGAATGACGATATTGTCTCTGTAAATGGAATATACATCGGCTACCAGAGCAATACCGAAACCCTGGCTGACAAAAGAAGCGATGCTCTCTTCATCCGGGAATTCAAATATTGTGTTTGGAACTACATTATAAGATTGAAAATACTGATTGGAATAGACGCCCAACGACGACTGCGAATCGTATTTTAAAACCGGATACTGAGAAAAAGCTGTATGATCGATATATTTCCTGTTTGCCAAAGGATGGTCGGCAGACATGATGACAACCATATTCCTTTGCATGATCGGAATGATGTTTATTCCCGGCTGTTCACTTAAATTCGATCCAAAGATGACATCATAAGTACCGTTTTTCAAACCGGCAAGGTTTTCCTCTGTATAGCCTTGGTAAAAATTAAATACAACCTTTTGGTTATCCGGTTCATCTAAAAAAGAGCGAATGATAGCAGGCAGGATATTGCGTGATAAAGGAGCGACATAGGCTACCTCAATTTTCCCACCGTCCAGTGCATATTCTTTCATACTGGTTTTTGCATAGGAAATATCTTTTAATATTTTTTCTACATGAACAAGAAAGACCCTTCCTGCCTTGGTCAAAACAATATTTCTTCCTTTTTTTTCGAATAGCTGTACACCCAGCTCTTCTTCAAGAAAGCGAATCGATCGGCTGAGGGAAGGCTCAGAGATATGCAGAGCTTTGGCCGCTAAGTTAAAATGTTCTAAAGAAGCAGCCTGGTAAAAGTACAATAGCTGATTTAAAGTCATAGTCAGTAACCTCGATATGAATATTATAACAGATTGATGTGTGACAAGCATTAATTTTGAACACAAAAAACATTAATTAGATAAGCGAATATAATATTAATAATTTTTAAAAGTTATATTGAAATTATGACATTTGTAATGTATAATGTGTTCGTGACATCAAGGAGGACTTATACGAATGTTAGTTACATCAAAGGAAATGTTTGAAAAAGCTGTTGCTGGACATTTTGCGGTTCCATCTGCAAATTTTGTAGATGAAGATTCATTAAAAGCACATCTGGCCGTTTCCGAAGAATTAAACTTACCAATTATCATTGCGATTGCAGAAGCCCATTTAAATGCATTTATTACATTAGAAGACGCAGCCTACTATGCGAAATATTTAGCGGAAAAGACAACCAATCCGGTTTGTTTGCATCTAGATCACGGAAGCTCTTTCGAAGTATGTAAGAAAGCCATTGACTTAGGATTCACATCTGTTATGATTGATGGTTCCATGAAACCATTTGAAGAAAACGTAGCTTTAACTAAGTCCGTTGTAGAATATGCCCATGAGAAAGGGGTTGTGGTTGAAGCTGAAATCGGACACGTTGCTTCCAACTTCGATAAATCCGATCCAAATGCGATCTACACATCTGTAGAAGAAGCCAAGGCATTTGCCGAACAGACACAGTGTGATTCCTTAGCTGTATCCATCGGAACAGCCCATGGATTCTATAAGGGAACACCGGTAATCAACTTTGAACGTCTTCATGAACTGAAGGAAGCTGTACCATGTCCGCTGGTATTGCACGGAGGATCCGGTTCCGGAGATGACAACCTGAATCGTTGTGCAACCGAAGGGATTGCCAAAGTCAATGTATATTCTGATTTCATGGCCAGTGCAGCCCGTCCGGTATTGGCTCTGGAAAACAAGGAAGCAGAAGTCGATGACTACTACACAATCAAGAATGCTTCCATTGATGGAATGAAAGACTGCTTGAAATACTGCTACAAATTATTTGAAACAAAATCAATTTAAGGAAAGAGGAAAAGAAGAATGACTGTATATAAGGAAAGAATTAGTTTGAAGTCTCATGGTGATCGTCCGACATATTTGGATATTACACCACAAGTAAAAGCTGCTATTGAAAACAGCGGTATAAAAGAAGGCGTATGTTTCGTGATTTCGCCACATACTACCTGCTCCGTATTCTTTGAAGAATTCGTACATGATTACAATGAAGACGGTGATGAATTCCTGCAGGAAGACCTGAACAATGTATTAGGAAAGATCATTCCGGATCAGGTGGCACTGGATACCTATGTCTATCCAGGGGAAGAACATTATGTAGCTGTAGAAGCATGGCCGAATGCAGCAGATTACCTTCCAGGGGGAGATCGTTCCGCATTGTGGAATGGAGATGCACACTTAAAATCCACGATCATCGGATCAAGTGTAACCTTGGATGTAACAGATGGTAAACTGGGTGTAGGATCCACAGGATACATCTACTTTGTAGACTTTGACCGCGCGAAAGGCGGAAGAAACCGTAAGTGTATCATTACGGTAATGGGAGAATAAAGATGAAACAGAAAAAATTTAAATTACCTTTCTTGGTAGTAAACCCGAAGAACTACTTATATGACAGCCGAAGCTTACGACTGGCTCAGAAGTGTGACCAAGTAGCAAAGGAAACAGGCATTACTATCTTCTTTACCTGCCCTTACACAGACATTCGTTTAATTAAAGAGAACACGGAAAATCTGATCGTTACAGCACAGTCTATGGACTCTCTGGTTCCGGGACGTGGTGTTGGACGTGTATTGCCGGAATCTATTAAAAATGCCGGTGCCGGTGCTGTTTTCCTGAATCATGAAGAAAACCCAAAAACAGTCAGCGAACTGTGCAAAGCCATTCAACGTGCAAAGCGTCTGGGCATCATCACATTAGTATGTGCTGACTCTGTATTAGAATCGAAAGCTATTGCGGTAATGGGACCGGATATCATCATTGCTGAACCATCTGATCTGATCGGAACTGGTAAACTGGCTGATGACGCTTACAACATCGCTGCATGCCAGGCTATCAAAGAAGCTAACCCGGATGTATCTCCGATGATCGCTGCCGGTGTAAGTACTGCCGAAGACTGCTACAACATCGTTAAGTTAGGATCTGACGGAACGGGTGGAACAACAGGTATCCTGAATGCACCAGATCATTTAACACAAGTTCGTGCATGGGCTGAAGCAATTATGGAAGCTTATAACGAACGTATGCAGAACGGTGTTCCTGCAGTGGAAGAAAAACCAGCAGAAAAAGCACCAAAAGCTGAGAAGAAAAAATAAGTCCTTCAAACCCCCGAAAGGGGGTTTTCTTCTTTGCGGGGATAAAGTTTTTCGAATCATTGAAAGATCGCATTAAGAATCCTATTATGTGGGTTGTAAGCCTACGATTCAAAGAAACGGGATGTAGGATCCACAGGAGTTTGACGATATATAAAAAATAAGGTATCGTCAATGTATGACATGTAAGATTGTACATATTGGAAATGCAGGAATCCTTTTATCTACCGAAAAAACAGCTGTGATGATCGACGGATTGTATGTACCTGGTCTGCAAGAGGGACTGGCCAGTCCGATTCCCTTGGATATGTTTCTGGATCTGTTTTCACCGAACGGAAAGCAGAAAAAACCGGATTGTCTGATATTCACGCATTGTCACAAGGATCACTATTCACAGGATCTAGTCAGCTATTATCTGATGTATCACCAACCGAGTTGTATGGTACTGCCCAAAGATGAGGATCGATATATAAAAAAGAGTCTGGAAACGGCAAAACGCTACGGAATTAGAACAGAGGTTATCGATCAGTCTTCCAAAACGATACAAACGGATAAGAATATCTGTATAACCTGCCACAAGACGGGGCATTCCGGCAAACAGTACATAGATGTACCCCATTATTGTATGGAAGTGCAGTTAGAAACCTATCGTTTTCTGTTTACCGGAGATTATGATTTCTTTCATGACGATCTTTTGTTTACACAGAATAAGGCTTATCAAGGGGTCTTTATCAATCCTTTGGCCTATCATAATCCAAATGGGCAGAAGATGCTTGGTAACATATCCAAACTGGATCATGTGTTTATCTATCATATTCCTTATGGACCGGAGGATGACTTAAAGCTTGCAAGAATGGTACACAGGGATATGCAACGTACAAAAGGATCGGTGGATACCATCGCTCTTGATCAACCGGGCATGTCCATTTCAATATAGAGAGTACAGTTATGTTAGATGCTACATATTATATCGAAACAACAGGGGTTGATCCTTATAAAAATCTTGCTGTAGAAGAATATTTGTTTACGCATTGTCCGGAAAACAATGTCCTGTTTTATCTATGGCAGAATCAGAAAACGGTTGTGATCGGAAAAAATCAGAATGCATGGAAGGAATGCCAAATCAGCCGCATTGAAACGGATGAAGCTGTAATTGCTCGAAGGCTTTCCGGCGGAGGGGCTGTATATCATGATTTAGGCAATCTGAATTTTACCTTTATTGCTCATAAAGAAAACTATGATGTCCACCATCAACAACAGGTTCTTCTGCACGCTTTACAAATCCTAGGGATCCGGGCGGATATCAGCGGACGGAATGATATCCTGGTTAATGGTTGTAAATTCTCCGGTAATGCGTTTCATGAAAAGAAAGGGCACTGTTACCATCATGGAACCATCATGGTGGATGTAGAACTGGAAAAACTGGAAAAGTATTTAAATGTTTCTAAAAAGAAGCTGGAATCCAAGGGGATTGCTTCGGTGCGTTCCCGCGTCGTCAATCTGAAGGAAGTGTGTCCGAACTTGACCATTCACAGATTAAAAGAAGCATTAAAAACATCTTTTGATCAATGTTACGATCGAAAGTCTCTTCTTTTAAGAGAAGAAGATCTTGATCCGGAAAAAATTAAAACACTGACGCAGAAATATGCCTCATGGGACTGGATCTATGGGCAGGCTTTTGATTTCCAGTATACGATTGGTCATCGGTTTACCTGGGGAGAAGTGGAACTGCAGTTTCAAGTGGATGCCGGAATGATCATGGATGTTATGGCATATTCGGATTCTTTGCGTCCGGATGTGATCCAATCAATACCAGCTATATTACGCCATCATCGTTATCATAACGAGACGATGGCACAAGCGATGGGATGTTGTCATAGTCTGGACAGAACAGAAGAAACCATGTACCGGGATATGGAAACATGGTTAAAAAACGTAGAGCTTTAAAAAGGTGAGAGGGGACGACCTTCTCACCTTTCTGTCAATTCAAGGACTTTTTCAGCTGTCTGTACATCGGTAATCAGTGTATGCAGATAGCCACCGTTTAAGGCACCGATAATAGAGCGTACTTTCTGCTGGCCGCCGCCAATGCCGATGACCTGCTTATGGGAAGGCAGATCATGGATATCGATAGATACGATCCGGTTTTTAATCGGGGTATCACATAGTTGTCCGTTTATATCAAAAAAGTTGCCACAGATGTCACCGACAGCGTGGGCATCCACCAGTTCATTGATCGTCGATGGTTCAAAGGGATAGTCGGACAGATGATCAGCGTTTCGTATCGGTTCTTCACCGATGCCGACCAATGTCATATCCAGGTCATGGGAGGCCTCGAGAATCGATTGGATGGCTGGTTCTTTTTTTATGGCTTGACATAATTCTTCGCTTTGACACATGAACGGAGCAGTTAATATGGATGCAGTTCCGTTGTATTTATCGATGATACGCTGGGCTAGTACGTTAGGCTGGAAATCGACGCTTTGTGATGTGCTTCCGACCAATGTATAGACAGATAGATCTTGAATGGACTTATTGGATGGCAGAGTATCGATGATCTTGCTGAGGGTTCGTCCCCAGGTCAGCCCGATCTTCATATGTGAGTGGATCCGCTGTTCCAGATAATCAGCGGCTTCATAGGCAAGCCGGTTAGGAATCTGGTCATCCTGGGCATCATGACAGTTGACAAGCTTGATATCAGTTAATCCGAAACGGGCTTTGAGCTTTTCTTCCAGTTCCAGTGTTTTCATAGAGCCACGAACGTCCACAATCTCAAATTTGATCATGCCTTCTGCTTTGGCTTCTTCCAGTAAACGGCCAAGAGTTACACGGGAGATGTTTAAAGATTTAGCAATTTTTGTCTGGGTATATCCTTTTTCATAATAATAATATAAAGCTTTTAATTTAAGGTAATAACGCTGATCCTTTGAGATTGACATAAAATCCTTCTTTCCATATGACTAAGTGTAAACAATATAACTGTAATTATCAATTGTAAATTTAAAAATGAAATAAGTTATAGTAAACAATTGTAAATAAAAATAAAGCTAGATAGAGACGGCTTAGTACCGGAGTTCCAATTGACACTCCCTGGTTTTGATGATATATTGACAGTGAGAAAATTAGCGATTGATAAGCTAGTTTACAATTGTAAATATAATTACAGGAGGAGACAAAATGGAAGCATTTGTTAACCACATGAAGGAATTTGACGTAGAGGATAAGACGTTATTAGAAGATAAAGAGTTCCTTCGTGAGTTGATGGTACGTATGATGACTGTCAACAAGTTTGAAGAAGAGGCATTCTGGCTATTTGGACAAGGGCTGGTACATGGAACGATGCATTTAAGTGTCGGTGAAGAAGCAACCGGTGTTGGTACCACCGCAGCTTTGAAGAAGGAAGATTACTTACTAGCAACCCATCGTGGTCATGGACAGGCATTGGGAAAAGGTGTAGATATCAATGATATGATGGCAGAGATCCTGGCACGTGGAACAGGTACAAACCATGGCAAAGGTGGATCGATGCATATTTGTGATTTTGATAATGGCATCCTGGGAGCCAATGGGATCGTTGGCGGCAACGGACCGATTGCGTGCGGAGCTGCTTTGACTATCAAGATGAAGCATATCCCGGATCGTGTATGTGCAGCTTTCTTTGGAGATGGTGCTGCTAATGAAGGAGCTATCCTGGAATCCATGAACCTGGCTGCAGCGTGGGATCTGCCGGTATTATTTGTGTTGACAAATAATCAATATGGTATGTCCACACAGCTGGAACGTGTTGTTAAAAATCAGGATTTAAGACAAAGAGCAGATGCGTTTGGATTTAAATCGTATGAATGCGACGGAAATAATGTACTGGCTGTTTATGAAACAGTCCGTGAAGCACGGGATTATATCGTTGCTGGAAATGGTCCGGCTTTGGTGGTAGAGCATACATATCGTACATCCGGTCATTCCAAGAGTGATGGTAACCTTTATCGTTCCAAAGAAGAAATTCAATTCTGGAAGGATAACAGCCCGATCGTTCGTTTCCGTAAATACCTGGTAGAACAGGGATTGTTTACAGAAGAAGAAGTGGATGCGATGCAGGCAGAAGCCGACAAGAAAGTTGCCGATTCCATCGAATATGCCAAGGCACAGCCACAGCCGGTCGTAGAAGACCTGGAAGCAGACGTTTACGCAGACTAACGGGAGGATAACAAGATGAGTGAAATGAGACAAATTACATATAGAGACGCTGTTCGTGAAGCAATGTGCGAAGAAATGCGTCGCGATGAAAATGTATATTTTATGGGAGAAGATATTGGTGCCTATTGTGGGGCTTTCGGTGTATCCAAGGGAATGCTGGAAGAATTTGGCCCGGAACGTGTACGTGAAACGCCAATCAGTGAAACTGCCTTTATGGGGGCCGGTGTCGGTTCGGCGGTGACCGGTATGCGTCCGATCGTTGAGCTGATGTTCTCCGATTTTATGGCCGTATGTTATGACCAGATCATCAACCAGGCAGCAAAAATGCACTTTATGTTCGCCGGAAAGGTCAATGTTCCGATGGTTATCCGTACACCAGCTGGTGGTGGAACCGGCGCAGCTGCTCAACATTCACAGTCTTTGGAGCAGATGTATCTGCATGTACCTGGATTAAAGGTAGTTGTCCCTTCTACACCGTATGATGCCAAAGGACTGTTAAAAGCTTCGATCCGTGACAACAACCCGGTTGTTTTCCTGGAACAGAAACGTCTGTATAAAGAAAAAGGAATGGTACCGGATGAAGATTACATCGTACCATTAGGAAAAGCAGATATCAAACGCGAAGGAACCGATGTATCCGTTATTACATATGGCCGTATGGTTCAGATGAGCTTAGGGGTTGCGGATAAACTAGCGGAAGAAGGCATCAGCGTGGAAGTGCTGGATCTTCGTACATTGTCACCACTGGATACGGACGCCATTATCAAAACCGCCAGCAAGACACATCGTGTTGTCATTGTTCATGAATCGGTTAAATTCGGTGGATTTGGTGGTGAAATTGCTTCAACCATTACTGATAGTGATGCATTCTACTATCTGGATGCTCCGATCAAACGTGTAGGTGCCTTGTATTGTCCGGTTCCTTTCAACCCGGTACTGGAAGCTGAAACATTCCCGACACCGGCTAAGATTGAAGCAGCAATCCGCGAAGTACTTTAATAATAAGGAGGACTATCAATGGCAACAGAACTACAAATGCCGAAAAACGGCATGGATATGGAAGAGGGTACCATTGTCAGATGGTTGAAAAATGTCGGCGATCCTATCGAAAAAGATGAGCCGTTCATGGAAATTGAAACAGATAAGATCACAATGGAATCCGAATCACCTGTCGCTGGAATCCTTCTTGCGAAACTATATGAAGATGGAGATGTGGTTCCGGTATTGACAACGGTTGGCTATGTTGGTCAGCCGGGAGAAAAAGTACCGACAACGGCTGCAAGTGATGCACCAGCTGAGGTAAAAAAAGAAGAAGTGGCCGCGCCGGTTGCGGTGGCAGCGGCACCAATTAAAAAGTTATCCGATACAAGTGGTATTGCGGCGACACCATACGCAAAGAAACTGGCAGTTGACAACAATATCGACTTGAAAGAGGTAACACCGACAGGCCGCTATGGAGAGATCCGGGCCCGCGATATTGAAACGGCTTTGGCTGCTTTACCAAAAGCTTCTCCGTTAGCTCGTGCCATGGCAGCGGATATGGGAATCGATCTGGCAAGCGTACAAGGTTCCGGTTATCGTGGAAAAGTCATGGCCGGTGATCTGACACCGGCAGAAATTACCAATGTCGAAGCAGCTGTAAAGGAAATTGAAGAAGTATTGGAACGCAGAAAGCTATCTGGTATGCGAAAAGCCATTATGAAAAACATGGTTGCCAGCCATACAGAGATTCCGCCGGTTACGCAGAACTATAAGGTGGATGTCACAGAATTGTTGGCATTGCGAGCCAAGATCAACCAGGGTCGCGAAAAACCGGAGCGTGTTTCTGTTAACGATATGATCATCAAAGCGGTCGGAAAAGCTCTTGAGAAGTTCGAACGTTTCCGCATGACACTGGATGGCAACGAATACGTGCTGCATAATCAGATCAACGTAGGTATGGCCGTCGCTGTGGATGATGGCCTGGTGGTTCCGGTTATTCGTGATGTAGATAAAAAGAGCCTGACAGATGTCTCCAAAGCTGCGAAAGAGCTAGCGAAGAAAGCCAGAGACGGTAAATTAAAACCAAATGAAATGGGCGATGCCCGTACGACGATCTCCAATCAGGGTATGTACGGATTGTACAGCTTTACACCAATTGTGAATAAACCAGAGGCTTCGATCGTCGGTGTATGTACGACGGAAGAAGAGCTGGCTTTGATTGATGGAGAAATCAGTGTACGTAAGAAGATGATGATCTGTGTAACTTATGACCATCGAATTCTAAATGGTGCAGAAGTTTGTGAATTTGAAAAATACTTAAAGGGATTACTGGAAAATCCAGTGAGCATTCTGATCTGATCATAGGAGGAATAAATGGCTATCGAATTACAAATGCCGAAAAATGGCATGGATATGGAAGAAGGAACCATTGTTAAATGGCTTAAAAACGTAGGGGATCCGGTAGAAAAAGGCGAGGCGGTCATGGAAATCGAAACCGATAAGATTACGATGGAATCCGAAGCGCCGGCTTCCGGGGTCTTGTTGGCAAAGCTATATGAAGAAGGGGCTGTGGTTCCTGTTCTGACTACCATTGGATATATCGGTCAACCGGGAGAACAAGTACCGGGCAAGGAAGCAGGGGAAGCAGAAGCCTCTGCTGTTGTGACCGGTGCACCGGCGGAAGCTGAAAAAACCAGTCAGTATGACTACGATGTTGCGGTGATCGGTGGTGGTCCCGCCGGTTATGTAGGAGCTATTCGTGCTGCCCAGTTAGGAGCTAAAGTAGTTATCTTTGAAAAAGACGTTGTCGGCGGCACCTGTTTAAATCGTGGCTGTATACCAACCAAAACGTATCTAAAGACAGCTGAATATATTCATCATATCGAGGATGCTGCCAACCGTGGTATCATTGTCGATCCGGAACACAGTGTAGATATGACCAAGGTTGTCGCTTACAAGAACAAAGTCGTAAAGCAGCTGACCGGTGGTGTGGATGTCCTGTTGAAAAGAAACGGGGTAACCAAAGTCAGTGGGGAAGCTGCATTGGAAGATGCGCATACCATTGCGTGTGCTTCCAAGACATATACAGCCGATAAGATCTTACTGTGTGGTGGCTCAAAGGCTATCCGTATTCCGATTCCGGGTGTGGATCACAAAGATGTGATGACCAGCAATGAAATCCTGGATATGGAAGAAGTACCGGCTCGTTTAGGTATCATCGGCGGCGGCGTGATCGGATGCGAACTGGCCAGTGCTTTCAGCGCTTTTGGAAGCAAGGTTACAATTATTGAAGCTATGGACAGCGTCGTTTCCATGTTGGATCGTGACATTTCCAAAGAAGTCGATAAAACATTGAAGAAAGCCGGCTGTTCGGTAAACTGTGGACGTAAGGTTGTTGAAATTAAAGATAACAATGGATGCCCGGTGATTGTGACAGACAATGGTGAATTCGAATGTGATAAAGTCTTGTTATCCATCGGAAGGGCAGCGGATCTGAGCTGCTTAGGAAAAATGGAAGGACAGTTTGAAATCAACCGTGGTAAAGTGGTTGTTGACGATACCATGAAAACAAAAGTCGATAACATCTATGCATGTGGCGATATCAACGGTCGCATCATGTTGGCGCATTCAGCTTTCAAAATGGCAGAAGTGGCTGCGGAAAATGCCGTCAAAGGCACGAACGAGACATGTGATCTGCGTTATGTACCAAGCGTACTTTACTTATCTCCGGAATGCGCATCTGTCGGTCTTTCCGAACAAAAAGCCAAAGAAAAACATCCGGAAGGCATTCGTGTCGGCAAGTTCAACATGAGTGGCAACGGACGTAGTGTAGCCTCCGGTGAAACCAGTGGCTTTGTCAAAGTTGTCGCGGACAACAAGTATGGCGAGATCCTCGGTGTTCATATCGTGGGCGGTGTAGCTTCTGAGATGATCGCAGAAGCGACGGCTTTATTACAGATGGAGATCACCATCAATGAAGTCGCTGAAAAGATCATTCATGCACATCCTAGCTATTCAGAAGCTTTCCAGGAAGCTTGTGCAGATTGCTTAGGCTTATGCATCCATCAACCTCCAAAAAGAAAATAAACAATATAGACCTTGCTGGAAAACGCAAGGTCTTTTAAATACTTTGTCTCCCATTTGCAAACCATCCCAAAATACAATACAATTGAGCCATGAGGTGGATGAATTATGGATGAAAACAAACGTAAGATTTCTACAGTCTTTATCATATGGTACGCATTGGTTGCCGTCATCAGTTTAGCATTATTGGTATTGCGCATCGGAAATGATCAGCGGCTGTATTTTATGATCATGGCCTCTTTGATCAGTAATATTATCGGCAGTATCCTGCTGGCTGCATTAAGAAAAAGAGCTGGCATGTATCTGATGGGGCTTTCTGCCTTTTTACTGATTTTGCGCTTCTGTATGATCAACCATCCTTTCCTGGGAATTTTTGCCTCCGTTCCGTTTATACTTGTATGTAACTATTTTGTAGAAACTAATAGCGATTGCTTGTCCTGAAGGAGGAAACGATCATGAAATGTCCCAAATGTGGCAATGAAGGAAAAGCGGGCATGAAATTTTGCCCGGTGTGTGGTACACCGATAGAAAAAAAGAAACCACCAAAATTTCAGCCAAAACAGGATGATCCGATACCTGTGGCTCCAAAACAGGTGCCGAAGAACAATGTATCAACTGGTTTTCTTGTCTGGTTCTGGTTTTGTTTTGTCGTTCGGATCTTGTCAACGCTTTATGGATTAAGATATGGATTTTATGGTTGGAGCAGTCTCATGGGATTGATTGCCAATATCGCGGTCATAACCGGTATCGGTCTGATTTTATTCGCCCGAAAAAAGGTAGGGATATTCGTGATTATCGGAGGTTCGGCTTTTTCGGCCTTATTGATGCTGGCTAACCAAATTTCCTATTATTTCCTATATTTTGATTATTATATGTTCAATGGATCTGTATTTTTCGGGTCTTTCACATCATTGGCGATCCTGATTGGTGTATCCTATTATTTTGTGCAGGAGAACCAACAATATTTAAGCTAAAAGCAGGTCAAGTGACCTGCTTTTTAGAATTGAAAGAGAATTCCTATCACAGCGGCTGCCAGGATCCAAAGAACTGGGTGCAGCTTCCATTTTTTTTGACCGATAAACAAGAAAACGGCTAATAAAATCGGTTTGATCAGAAACAGATCCCCGATTTGATGGGTGGTTGAAAACAATTCTGTATTCAACAAACTCGTTTTTGCGACATTGAGACCGGCGGCTGCGATCAGAGCGATCGAAGCTGGCCGTAAACCGTAAAAAGCCTTTTGGACCGTTTTAGAATTCTTGAAACGTTCCAGGAATTTAGAGACGATGATAATAACCACAAAAGATGGAAAAGCCAGGCCCAGGCTGGCTAAGATCCCTCCGGGGATCCCTGCCGTCACATAACCGGCATAGGTGGACATATTGATGCCCAATGGACCCGGCGTGGATTCGGACACCGCGATCATATTGGCTATATCTTGATAACTGAACCAGTGGGTATGGGCCGATAATTCATATAGAAACGGTAAAGTGGCCATACCACCACCGATAGAGAACAAACCAATCTTACAAAATGACAGAATCAGACGTATTAAGATCATGACGGATCACCATCCTTCAAAGAGCGCGTTTCATTTCCCAGCAGTATGCCGCATAGGCCGGCAAGGACCACCAGCAGTGCGGTCGGCACAGAGAACGGTAAAGGAACAGCAGCCAGTAAAAAGATGATGATTGCCATCGCTAAAGTAACTTTATCAACGATGGATTTTTTCCACAAGCGCAGAACCGCCTGAATGATCAGTACACACACGCAGACACGGATCCCGCCAAAGGCGTGTTTTACAATGTCCAGTTCGGCAAAGTTGGACAGAAAGGCAGCTATAATCAAAATCAGAATGACAGGGACTGTCAAAAATCCCAGATTGGCTGCCAAAGCTCCCATGATTCCTTTCTTTTTATAACCGATAAAGGTGGCAACATTGACCGCAATCACACCCGGTGTGCACTGCCCGATCGCAAAGTAATCCATAAGCTCTTCAGTCGTGGCCCAATGGCGGTTTTCATCCAGATCCTTTTGCAGGATCGGCAATAACGCATACCCTCCTCCAAAAGCGATGGAACCGATTTTTAAAAAACAAAGATAGATTTCCAGATATTCTCTCATGGTGTTTAGTGTATCATAATTTTACAAAATGATATAATAAAAGTACGAAAGAAGGAGGTCAGTTATGTATACAATTCAATGGTATGGACATAGTTGTTTTAAAATCTTGAAAGATCATTATTCGATTGTGATCGATCCATATAAAGACGGAAGTGTAGATGGTTTGCCGCATCTGCGGATAGAAGCCAATGAAGTACTTTGTTCGCATCAGCATGCCGATCATCATGGAACCGAATGTGTAAAACTGATACCATCGGAAGAGGATTCCCCATGGAACATTACGAAACTGCCTTCGTATCATGATCATGACCAGGGAGAAAAAAGGGGAATGAACACCATTCATATTTTAGAAGACGGACAATTAAAGATTGTCCATATGGGGGATATCGGCTGTGCATTGGATGCCAATCAGACGATGCATTTGATGCACACAGATATTATGATGATCCCGATTGGAGGGTTTTATACAATATCGGCTGCCGAAGCCAAAGAAATCGTACAAACGTTAAAACCAAAAATGGTCATCCCGATGCACTATCGAAAAGGAGATATCGGATATCGGGTGTTATCAACGATAGAGGATTATTTGTCGCTGTGTAACGATGTGGTCATCTATCCGGAAGGAAAGTTGGTAGTCCAGGACGACATACGACCACAGACAGCGGTATTCAGCAACTATTTCAGAGGCGTTCAATGAACAAAATAGATTTATCAACAGAGAAACTAAAAGAACAGGTGAAAAACTTATCGGAGTCGGCTGAACAACTGCCACAGAAGGTCAAGAATCTGTCAGACAATGCCACCCAACAGATTCGCAACTTATCCGAAAGTGCCGGACAGCAGGTAAAAAATATTGCGGATAATGCCGAACAGCTGCCACAGAAGGTCAAGGATCTGTCGGACAATGCCACCCAACAAATTCGCAACTTATCCGAAAGTGCCGATCAGCTTCCTCAAAAGGTGATGCAGATACAGAAAAAAATGGATGGTGAGATCCGAAACTGGGTCTTTCATAATCTGGATGATCTGCCTAAAGGCATCGCTTCCAATCATTTAACAGATGTCTGTCTTGTTTTGGAAGGTGGCGCATTTCGAGGATTGTATACTTCTGGCGTCTGTGATGCGTTGATGGAAGCGGATATCAATGCCCGTTGTACGATTGGGGTTTCAGCCGGAGCACTGAACGGAATCAACTATGTAGCCGGCCAGATCGGTCGGGCGGCGCATATTAATTTGAAATACCGTAACGATCCACGTTATGTCGGTGGCCTGGCTTATATGCAGAATCACGGCATCATTGGATTTGACTTTTTATTCGGCGATGCCGGCAAGGAATACCCTTTGGATTCGGTTCGTTTCTATGCGCCGAACCGAAGGTTTGTGGCGGTGGCTACCAACTGTATGACGGGACAGCCGGAATTCTTTGAAAGAGGTGAATGCGAGGATATCCTGCAGGCATGCCGGGCTTCAGCATCTATGCCTTTTGTTTCTCAGATGGTTTATATCGGTGAACAGCCATACCTGGATGGAGGATGTTCCGATGCGATACCATATCAGTGGGCAATTGATGAAGGTTATGATAAAATAATCATTGTTCGAACTAGAGCAGACGAGTTCCGCCAGGAACGGGAAACCATGGACAATCCGGCAACACGAACCATGTACCGAAATTATCCGGCACTGGAAAGGGCATTGGTAGAATCGGCTTCCCGTTATAACAAGCAATGCAATGATATCGAGATGCTGCGAAGGAAGAAAAAGGTATTTGTGATCAGTCCGTCGGAAGAAATCGATATTGGCCGTCTGGAACGGGATACGAAGCGTCTGGGAGATGTATACTATATGGGGTATAAGGATACCAAACGGTTGATGCCTCGACTAAAAGAGTATTTGAATAAGGGAGAGTAATATATGAAATGTCCTCAATGCGGTCATGAAAACAACGAAAAGAGAAGATATTGTGAGGAGTGCGGGGAATATTTGTTTCCAGAAGAAGAATATGACAAGACCACGCAGATCCATCATGTGGAAACAGTAGTAAAGAGCGATAAGAAAAAAGTACTGAAACGTTTTTTTACCGCCATTATCTTAACGTTTGTGCTGACAGCGGGATTTTTTATCTATGAAATGTATGGATTGCAGAAGACACATGAACAGGAAATAAAGACCCTGGAAAAGGAAAAAAAGGAGCTGCAGGATAAAATTGATACCCAGAAAAACAAGAACAATGAAACCCAGCTTGATAAAGATGAAGAAATTTTGGAACTGACGAAGGAAACCAAGGAACAAGCCGAAAAGATCAGTGATCTGGAAGAACAAATTGCGCAGTTGGAAGAACAATTAAACGGGATGGATGAGCAATCATCCGATGAGGGAACACAAACAAAGAAAAACGAATCCTCGGGTGAAAACACTTCCACGAAGAAGAAAACGAACGAAGAGAACTAGCCGGCGGGAGTACCGGCTCTTTTTTGAAAGGAGGACCCTATGTCAAAACCATCATCGAAAATCATATTTGGAACCATGCGGATCGATCGGTTGAATGAGGACCAGCTGGAGGAATGTCTGCAGACATGTGTAGAACAGGATATCCATATCATCGATACTGCCGACATTTATGGGGCGGGGGAATGTGAAAGAAAACTAGGGCGAGTATTTCGCAGAAATCCGTCTTTACGAGATCAGTTCTTCCTGCAGACAAAATGCGGGATCCGCCTGGAGGATTTTACGTGGTATGACTTGTCAAAAGAGCATATTATTGAATCCGTGAACAATAGTCTGGATCGGATGCAGGTGGACCATATTGATGGTTTGTTGCTGCACAGGCCGGATATTTTGATGGATCCATATGAAATTCATCAAGCCTATGATCAACTGTTAGACCAAGGCAAGCTTTCTTATCTTGGTGTCAGCAATATGAACGAAAACCAAATTGAGGAAATCAATAAGGAAGTACAGATCTATGCCAATCAAATGCAGTTGAGCTGTTCATATACGGCGATGATCGATCCGGCTTTTTATGTCAATACGTCAGAGGCAGAAGCCGTACAAAGAGAAGGGGATGTTTTTCATTGCTGTCAGAAACACAATATCACCATCCAGACATGGTCCAGTTTACAAGGAAGAGACGGACGGTCCATTTTTCAGGATGAGCAGCTGAATACAGTATTGGAACGTATTGCTATCGAAAAACATGTGACACCGGCAGCAATTGCACTGGCTTGGATCTTAGCTTTACCATGCCGGATGCAGGTTGTGATCGGAACGACACGGCCAGAACGTATCGTGGAAGCAGCAGCAGCGGATAAGATCCAGCTCACAAGAAAAGAATGGTACGAGATTTACCGGGCTTCAGGCCATCGACTGCCATAGGAGGAGCTGTATGAAAAAAAACACATCGAGCATCCTTTTATTGTTGATTCCTGCCATTTTTCCGATTATAGCTTTCTTCTATTTTTTATATGTCATATTAATGGAATCGCATTTTGCCGATCTAGATACTTATTTCTTTCTGATCGGTATTGGTTATATCGGCTTTTTGCTGATCGGACCGGTTATGATGCTTCTGGTATCCATTGCCGCAACCTTGAGTATTTCCGATTCCATTCGTAAAGGATACATACAGGGCAAAGGACTTTATATTCTTAGCATTATAGAGATTGTTTTCTATTTTCTCGTATTGATCCTCAGCATGTTATTTTTTTTCTATGCACTCCTTCAATGAGGCGAGAAATCGCTTTTTTGTATAGGAACCTGTGTGTAAATACTGACAAAAAATCCATACAACACTATAAAAAGGCAGGTGATCCAAATGGATAAAAAATGTAAACAGGAACAACGTCTGGATATTCTGGTGGAACAGTTTAAACTGGACTCTGACGATTATAAAGAGATACAGACGCCGGCAGATTACGAAGGAAAGCGTCGGCTTTTACGTTCTTTGATGAATGTTCGTATGCCAAAGGCAATGGATGCTGATGTATTAAAAATACAAGATGCGTATCTGCAGGCATGTGCCGAACAAAAAGGAATTGTATATCTTAAGGATATTCCACAGATCCGCCATGGGATCTCTTTATGGCAAGGGGATATCACTCGGTTGGCTGTGGATGCCATTGTCAATGCGGCCAATGCTGAAATGCTGGGATGCTTTGTTCCTATGCATACATGTATCGATAACTGCATCCATACCTATGCAGGCATCCAGCTGCGCACAGAATGTTATCAAAGGATGCATGCGATGCGGATGCGATATGGTCGGAATTATCAGCAGCCAACGGCTAAACCGATGTTGACAGATGGCTATAATCTGCCGGCTAAGAAGATCATTCATATCGTAGGCCCGATCGTGCAGAACCAGCTGACACCGGATCTGGAAAAAGATCTGGAAGATTGTTATCGGAATACGCTGGATCTGTGTGCAAAGAATGGATTAAGGTCTGTTGCGTTTTGTTGTATATCGACCGGTGTGTTCCATTTTCCAAATCAAAGAGCGGCTGAAATAGCAGTAAAGACCGTGACAGAATGGATGACGATCCATCCAAAAGCCGTGGACAGGGTCATCTTTAATGTTTTCAAAGACGAGGATAAAGAATATTATGAAAAACTCTTATAAAAATGGATATCAACAGACGATTGAACAGGGCATTGCCGGTGTAAGACGCTTCAAAAACGGAATTTCCAGAGGATCCGGAAACTTGAACCAGCAAATTCTTCATCTGCAGAAAGAGCTGGAAACAGCGGAAGCAGTTGTAATTGGAGCCGGAGCCGGCTTATCTACGGCAGCCGGAATGACCTATAGTGGAAAACGATTTGAAGAATACTTCTTTGACTTTGAAAAGGCGTACGGCTTTCAGGATATGTATACAGGCGGTTTTTATGTTATGCAGCTGGATCCGGAAGTAAACTGGGCTTTCTGGGCTCGGAATATTTATATTAATCGTTATCTTGATCCCCCGAAACCAGTCTATCAAAAGCTATTGAAACTCGTAAAAGACAAGAATTATTTTGTTATCACAACAAATGTGGACCACCAGTTTCAACGAGCTGGCTTTGATAAAAAAAGACTGTTTTATACTCAGGGAGATTATGGCTTGTTTCAAAGTGTGGATCCGAGCATACAAGTAACCTTTGATAATGAACAATGGGTGATGCAGGCGATGGAAGCTCAAGGTTTTGTCAAAGATAAAAACGGAAAGTTTCATGTTCCAAAGAACAAAAAAATTCGCATGGAGATCCCTTCTTATCTGATACCGAAATGTCCAATGGACGGATCCGATGTAACGATGAACCTTCGTGCGGATGATTCTTTTGTGGAAGATGAAGGATGGCACCAGGCTTCGGCGGCTTATTTGGAATTTCTAAAGAAGCATTCGGACCGACATGTTCTGTTTATGGAAATCGGTGTAGGAAATAATACTCCGGTCATCATAAAATATCCTTTCTGGCAGATGACCCATGAGAATCCGAAGGCAGTGTATGCGTGTTTAAACTATCACGAAGCGTATTGCCCGAAACAGATCGAATCCCGCTCCATCTGTATGAATGGAGATACAGCGGATATATTGGATAGATTAATGGGCACGGTAAAGTAGAGCATATATGTGATAAGGAAACCGCCGATAGTTTTCTTACTTTTATAGATGCTGGCTTGAAGTTTCTCTTCTTGCAGTAGCGCGATATTCACAGCTATGAAGGTCTGTAATGCATGACCAATGAAGTTGTGACCGCCGCAGATCAGTTGCCGGAGAGAGCAAAACTACCTACTGTAAAGGAACTGAATGCAGAGGGTGAAGCAGAATGCGGACGCGATTTTAAATAGGCAAGAAGCCGAAAGAGTAGGGCAGGATCAAATAAAATGATGGAAGATTAAGCGTCTTCGGATGTTCAGCTCATCGCCGGTTCCACCGGTGATTTCAAAAGGGATTGGTGTGTTTCCCCAACGAGCACGCGGAGCGTTTGTGTGGACACAGACACTGCTCACGCAGTTAATCTTGGCCTGGATTTGGCCTCCACTTTTCTCGTCTTTAACCAATTCTATCCAAAAACAAGAAAAAAGTGTTTAGAAGATAAAAAAAATATCCACAAGCGCGACAAAACAGGTGTAATCTCGATGGGTTTTTGGTATAATACTATAAGTGGTTTTGTATCCATTATTGGGACACAAAATGAGAGGTATATGTTATGGCAGT
>DGUK01000070.1 GCA_002394635.1 Faecalitalea sp. UBA4312 | reverse complement strand
TTCACGGGTTCGAATCCCGTACGCGTCACCATCTGAAAACAAGCCCCATACACATGGGGTTTTTCATTTGTTTCTTTATCTTTGAATATATCTTCCGTATCCATCGTATATAGTAACTACAATCTCTTTTGTTGAGATATCGCAAATTACAACTTTATTTAACAGCTCTGATTGTCCAGTCTGTTTCAAGTATATTGAGTTTCATCTAACGTATTCTCCCTTGCAAAAAAAAGCATTCCTTAATTAGAATGCTCTTCGTCATTTTTCGACAATCTCAAATAGGTTAGGTGGAAATAAATAGTCTTCATCTAACTCAGTCATAATACGATACCAGTTACGCTCAATTGAAATTACTTCATAGATTTTAGTCTTGTCGATTGCTGGGGTATCATAAGACCCGATATATTTTACTTTCATAGCCATTTTTTACAAAGGGATCAATCATCCCTGTTTCTTCTGATTCAACCCAATGAATTTCTGCAGTACCAGACTCATACTCATTTTCAATTTTTGCTATACCCTTCACATGGCTCCAATCAGCGTTATCGTTGCCATATCGTTCCGCATAGATATGAGCCCTTCTAAATGAAGTTTTAGATCCTTTTCCTGCGAAATATAGATATTTTTCTTTTCGTTCCTTCAACTAAATGATAATTCATTCCCTGACTTCAAATCAAGCTGTAGCCCACTCCGTTTGAATGAAGTGATGGAAGGAATATATACTTGAGCCTATCTTAAAAAGACGGCCTTTATGTCCGTCTTTAAATCTTTGATATATCCTTTTTTTACATTATTAACTCAGGTAAGTGAAGAGGGCGAATAGTAGGAAAAGAATCAGTAATATTAATAAATACCTAAACGAACGGTTTCTCCAATCTTTTCTATTATTTGTGTCCTTTTCTGTCTGGTTTAGGGAATTCATATACTTTCACCTTTTATGAATCGAATACATGATGTATTCTATCTTCTCCTTTCTGTTTATAAAAAATGACAGCTAAAGCTCCTATATCTATATATATCGTATAACTCTATGGCCCTTTCGGATACCCGAAAGCGACAAAACAATGCCCGAAATCCTTTTTTGTCGGTTTTTTGTCTGTTCATTGAAAAAGACAGAGGAATTATTCCTCTGTCTCCTGTTCATTGTTATAAATTGTCATTTCAAATCGTGTGTTATATACCGTTGACTTGGTTGTGGCATACTCCAGGATGCGATTATCTTTATCAAAGGTTTGGATCTGGGATACCAGGATTGGATCTCCTTCCTTTAAATTCAGATGCATGGCTTCTCGTTTGTCCGCTCGTGATACCTCTACCATTTTCTTTGCATAGTATGGATAGATACCAAAGCTGCGCAGCGTTTCGTGTAAAGATACATAGCCGGAAAAATCTACATCTGTTAATTGTGGACAAAGTTTATAAGGAATCCGGCTGGTATTGATCTGATAAAGCTCATCATCAATATAGCGGACACGTTTCAATACGAATACTTCCTCGTCCACATCAATGTTCAGATTGGCTGCAATCCTTTTATCAGCCAGACGCACATCCTGTACCAGTACCTTGGAGTATGGATTTCCTCCCTGGGATACTACCTGGTCATAGAAAGAAATACCGCTGTGGCCAATCGTTAAACGTTCTGAGGTGAATTTCTTTGGACCAATATAAAATGTTCCTTTGCCTCGCAATGTAGAAATGATGCCTTCTTCATTCAACATTTCCAATGCTTTCCGTATGGTCGGCCTGGATACATGATAGGTTTCACACAGTTCTCGTTCACTCGGCATAGCTGTATAATACGGAGAATCTGCATAATCTTTCAAGATGGCCTGTTTCACATCATCATATAAGAATTTTCCGCTGTCTTTTTTCTTCTTCATTACAATTATTTTATTCTACTCCAATATTGTTTGCAATTTCATTTCATAAAAATGCATCCGTTACGGATGCATTGAAAGAAAACAAACTTTAGTCTTTATTCAGGAAACAGCGCATAGCGGATTCGATATCTTTACGCATGGCTTCTTTACCGGCGAAAGCTGCTTCATGGAATGTTTTAAAGGTTTGATTGGAAACACCTTTTCCACCAGCCAGATCCATATATGTAAAGTAGTTGATCTTACGTACACCGTTCGCGATGACCTTCTTGTAATCTTCATGGCTGACTCCGCTGCCACCATGCATAACAATCGGAACACCTGTTGCTTCAGCTAATTCTTTTACCAGTTCAAAATCGATATTCGGTTCAGCCGTATATTCTCCATGAACCGTTCCGAAAGAACATGCCAGACAGTCAACACCTGTTTTTTCCACAAAATCTTTTGCTTCTGCCGGATCGGAATACATGCTGCGATCACTGGCACGATTTTCTGTGACACCATCGTTATTCAATGTAATACCAGCCATCTTTCCGATTTCTGCTTCGATCGTTACATTGTATTTACGTGCCAGTTTCACAGCTTCAATCGTCTGGCGTACGTTTTCTTCGTATGGTAAAGCCGATCCATCGAACATCATGGATGTAAAGCCCATCTTCAATGATTTTTCAATGTAATCCAGATTAACACCATGATCTAAATGGACACATACAGGTACTTTGGCATTCTTTGCCATCAATACCATCACTTCACCGATTGTATCCAGATCCATCACATTGTTTTCTTCGTGTGTCTGTGCAAAGGCGATGATCGTAGGAACATTTAATTCCTCGGCACATTCCAGGATGGCCTGAATGTTTTCAAAGTTAACTACGTTAAAAGCTCCGATTGCGACATTATTCTTTTCTGCGTATTCATAGATTTCTTTTAAAGTAACCAGCATGTTTATTCTCCTTTTGAAAAGCGCATCAGCACTTTATATGTATCCGGACGGCTTGCGAATTCCATTGCTTCTACAACATCTGTGTAATCATAGATCTTTTCGATCAATGGTCGTAAATCAAGGATTCCCTTGGAAATACAGTCAATTGCCTGTGCAAAGGATTTTCTAGTTCCGTTTTGTGTACCTGTTACGTAGATTTCCTGTGAATGTAAACGACCGGCATTTACAGGAATCGGTTCATTCGGATGAATGGAAGAGAACATGTTACATAAACCGCTCTTCGCTGTCATTTCAATTGCCTGTGCTGCTACAGCCGGGATAGCTGTTGTATTCAATACCACGTTTGCTCCACGGCCGTTTGTCAATTCTTTAACTTTTTCAACCGGATCGCATTCCAGTGGGTTGATAACAATATCGGCACCTAATTCCAAACCGAATTCACGACGTTTTGCGTCCGTTTCACTTAAGATAACACGAGCTCCACGTTTTTTTGCACAAAGCACATGCAGCATACCCATGGCGCCACCACCGATGACGACTACATCGTCACCGAACTCGATATTGGAACGATTCATACTGTTCAAGACACAAGCCAGTGGCTCTGTTAAGGACAACAGATCATCCGGTGTATCATCCGGGCATGGATACAGATGTCTGGCATCCATGGCTACATATTCAGCAAATCCTTTAAATCCGGAGATACCTCCTTCATTATAATAGAACGTTCCTTTTGTTGAATTGTCACAGATATTTCCATGTTCATGCTTACATGAATAACAATATCCACAGTCTTCCAATACAAAGGCAATTACCTGCTGCCCTACATGGAATGTATGCGTATCAACGTTTTTACCCATCTTCTCAATGACGGCACTATATTCATGGCCGCCGATCCGTGGATATGTCCAGTTCACACCACCCTGATAGTCACGAACATCATTGACGCAGATGGATGCAACACGTACTTTTAACAAACACTGATCATCCCCGATTTCCGGAACAGGGAGATCCTGAATCGAATACTTTTTAGGTTCTTCCAGCACTAAAGCTTTCATTCTGACTTTTCCTCCTACTTGTAACATTTTTTATGTTACCACTTGTCGCTTTGCATTATACTACCCATTACATTATCATGCAATACTTTCTGTAAAAAACTGATTTTTTTCTTTAAAGCGGCTATTTCATGTTACCAGTGGTAATATTTATAGCACTTTCTATGACCTTTTAATAAAAACAGATCTTATGATTCTGTATTCGCTGTTGATAAATATCGCGATAACACATTTCTTGAATCCCTGGTATACAGGTTATATAATATCTTCTATAAGAAACGAGGTGATTTTATGACATTTCTTATTATATTCATTATTGTAGTACTATTATTGATTGCCAGTATTCGAGTAGTTCCTCAAGGAAGTGCTTTTGTCATTGAACGTTTAGGCCGTTACAATGCGACATGGGAACCGGGGATCCATTTGAAAATACCTTTCTTTGATCGTATTTCCCGAAAAGTTCTTTTAAAAGAACAGGTTGCCGACTTCGCACCACAACCGGTCATTACGAAAGATAATGTAACGATGCAGATTGACAGCGTTGTCTATTTCCGGATCATGGATCCGAAGCTTTATGCTTATGGTGTTGAAAATCCGATCATGGCTATGGAAAACCTGACAGCTACCACATTGCGTAATATTATCGGTGATATGGAACTGGATGCAACACTGACCAGTCGTGAAACCATCAATTCCCAAATGCTGCAGATTATTGATCAGGCCACAGATCCATGGGGCATTAAAGTCACCCGTGTGGAATTAAAGAACATCCAGCCACCGAACGCGATTCGTGAATCCATGGAAAAACAGATGAAGGCTGAACGAGAGAAACGTGCTGCAATTCTGCAGGCTGAAGGAGAAAAACAATCCATGATCCTTGAGGCTGAAGGTAAGAACCAGGCCGCCGTTTTAAATGCGGAAGCTGAAAAAAGAGCGACGATCCTGGCAGCTGAAGCTGAAAAAGAAAGGGAAATCCAGGAAGCCTATGGACGTGCCGAAGCTATTCGTCAGGTACAGCAGGCAACTGCTGATGGAATCCGAATGTTAAAAGAAGCGGGTGCTGACGACGCAATCATTAAATTACGTAGTATAGAGGCTTTTGAAAAAGCTTCGGATGGAAAAGCCACAAAAATCATCATTCCTAGTGAAATTCAAAGTATTGTCGGATTGGTAGAAGGAATTAAAGAAGGCGCAAGTGCGAAGGAGTAATCCCCTATGATCGTTTTATTCTTTGCCATTTATATCTTTGTAATCATTGCCGCAATCACTACAGTCGTCAAAAGTGTCCGCAACCGACAAACCATATCCTCAGACGGACACAGAGTACCTAAAAGCCAGGATCTGACTTGCGATACGAAACATGCGCATAAGCATGAAGCACCGGAGCTTCCTCGTTATATCGTTCACGAAGAGCCGGAAGAAGGATATGTGGTCCTGAATGGTGTCAAACGAAAAATTAAAGATTGTAAGTACTTATAAGAAGCTGAAAAGCTTCTTTTTCATTGCATAAAAAAAGCAGCGACATGCTGCTTATTGAATGATTTTAATGTCACTGATTACAGGAATTGGCTTAGTATTACCACGTACGGCACTAAGAATACCCAGTACCCAGACTACCAGTATCAACGCATCAATGATCGTGGATATGGTTTGTCCCAAAAATGCATAACGGGAAATGATTCCTCCCAATATTGAAAGTATATTGATAACCAATGCCTGGTTTACATGATGGGTGGTGAATTCGCTGTTTTTATTTCTTAAGAAAAAAGCGCAAAACCATCCAATCCATGTAATATATGCACATACGGCATATGTTTTCGGCTCCTGTACATTTTCTAAATAATCCGGCATTTCTTCATTCCTCCTTCTTATAAACGCTTCCATGATTCCGTGGAAGAAATAGTATAAGAATACAAGTCTCCACGGAAATAACACTTCGATAGTTCAAAGATGTTGTCATCTTCATCATATGAAATTCTTGAACGGTACAGGATCGGTTGTCCTTTGGCAATATTCAGGGCTTTGATTGTTTCCTCGTTAGGCAGTTCAGCCCTTATCTTCTCTTGAATACTGATAGGCGAACCTACCCCTTCCATATCTAAAATTTCATAGATTGAATTCTTGATACTATCTGAATTCATCGGCAGATTTGTCGACAACGGATAATAAGAAACCATGTAGACGACCTTGACATCATCCGCAGTACGGACACGACGTACACAATACATCACATCATCCAGATCCACTCCAAATTCTTTTTTGGTCTTATCATCCATTTTTTCTTTAGTAATGCTGTAATAGCTTGTTCCCGGTTTTCGCCCGGCTGCTTCCATTTCCTGCGTGAAGCTGCTGATATGTGTCAGCTCTTCTTCAATGCCCGGTTTCCAGATCACAAAGGTTCCTTTACCACGCCCACGTTTGACCATTCCTTCCTTTTCCAGATCCAGAATAGCCTGCCTGGCGGTAATGCGAGATACTCCGAAAATATTCTGGATTTCCATTTCACTTTCGATCTTATCCCCATACTTCAGTTCTCCATTGATGATTTTATGTCGATAAATGTCTTTTATTTGAATGTATAATGCTTTTGTTCCTTTTCCGAATTGTAATTTTTCCATGTCTTAATGTCCCTATATCATTATAACATTCTTTTTTCTATTTTGTTTTCTTTTTTTATCAATATCTATCCATTCATCTAGTGTCATTGGAATATAGTCCGAATACATACAAAAACAGTTGATAATCTGGCATGGAATTGTTTCCTGGACATGGCTTCCTATCGTTTCATGGGTCTGGGTCTGCACAAATTCCTCATAGGCATCCACCAGTTCCTGATCCTGTGTGCGATGAATATGCCCATGCAGCATATACGTCTTTGGATTGCCCTGGCTGTCTTTACGGTATTGTCCGTTATAACATGCAATTGGATAATGGCACAAAACCACCTTTCGCTTATTGTCATTTAATTCCGCATAATCCTTGATCCATCCAAAACGAGAAACATCAAAATTTTTATCCTCGATGAAACGGTCATGGTTGCCCCGGATCAGAAACAGTTTTCCATGTAGCTGGTCAAGTATCTGTTCTGTTTGCTCTAAAGAGCCCCATGACAGGTCGCCTAAAACGATGACTTCATCATTTTTCCGAACACGAGAATTCCATTGGGATACCATATAGGCATTCATTTCTTCCACATCGGAAAAGCCTCGTTTATCCATTTTCTGATTCAAAGCTCTATGAAAAAAATGGCAGTCTGCTATATAATATCTCATCTTTGATCCTCCTCAAGAAAAAAGCGGCATTGCCGCTTATTTCACTTCACATGCATACCCGTTCTCTTCAAAAACACTCTGTGTTTTCTGCAAAGAAATCGAGGTATTTTGTTTTTCACCCTGATCTAACAGGCCCGCTTCTATCAATGCATCTTTATCTGCGACTTCATAATCAATCTCTACCGTGACTTCCACTTCTTTATCGATAACCTTTCCGGTTACCGTTACACCTTCTAAACCCTGATACTTTTCTTTCAATGTATCGTTGATTTTTGTCTGAATGGTTTCCTTATTCATTTCATCGGTAATTCCCAGATCCGAATTCGTCAAAAAGAAAACCTGTTTCATTTTTTTGATTTTATCCCCTTTGGCTTCAAAAGTAGTCGTAACTTTCTGGTCGCTGTTCACGCATTCTACCGTTTTTTCCTTGGTATCTTTTTCTGCTTTTGCGACCGGTTTTTCCTTTGGATCATTTTCCATGATATCACTTAATCGTGTACAACCACTCATCAAAGTAAGGACGCTAACCCCAATCAAAAACTTTTTCATTTAGAAGTCCTCCTTAGAATGTATAAAGTATACCATGTAATGATTTTTTTTAGCAACCCAACCTTTGATCTGTCCATTGGCTCAGGCGTTCCAGTCCCTCTTTTGTCATTTGGCAATCCTGACCTAATCCCAAACGCAGATGGTATTCGCAGTCAAAACAAGACCCCGGCACAAAAAAGATGCCTGTCTGTTCCAATAGTTCCAAGGCTAGCTGCTCACTTGGAATATCAAAATCATATCTTAAAAAGCAGACCGTTCCTTCCTGTGGCAGCTGCACATGATACCTTGGTTCGTTTTCAAGCCATTGACGGATCGTTTCTTTGTTTGTTTGCAAGATCTGTCGATTTCTTTGCAGGATCTCCTCTTTATGCTTCAAAGCCGTTAAAGCCAATGCATCAATCAGCGGCCCGGTTGAAACCATCGTATAGTCCTTACGGACATTGATCTGGTCGATGACCTCCTTTGGTCCCTTGACCCAGCCAAATCGTAATCCGGCCAGCGCATAAATCTTACTTAATGAGCTTGTGGCAATTCCCCGTTCATATAGATCACTGATTGATTCGTTCGCTTCCAATCCCCGATAGACCTCATCACAGAGGATGTAGATTCCCTGCTTTCTGCACAGTTTGATCAACGCATCCAGAAATGCCCCTGTATACAACGTTCCTGTCGGATTGTTCGGATTGTTAAGGATGATAAGTCTGGTGTTTTCTGTCAGGGATTGTTCCACATCTGTAATGGAAGGCATCCAGCTTTTGGATTCATCCAGGGAAACGGTATCTACTGTACATCCCAGTGAGCGAGGCATGTCGATAAACTGTTGATAGCCCGGCACAAAAGCCAATACGTGATCGCCCGGTTCCAAAATTGTTTCCATCACCAGTTGATTAGCCTCAAGACAACCGTGGCAAGTAGTGATTTGATCCGTTGTGCCGGTTTCATACAAAGAAAGGATTGCTTCTTTGCATTCTTTATTGCCGGTGATCTGTCCATAGTCTAAAGAAATGGAGCCCAGCGGTTCCATATCCAGCAGTTCCTGTATAGTCAATGATTTCATACAAGTATCTGTCAGATTATAATGGGCATCCATTTCGTATTTATTCATCCATTGTTCAACTTTAAAATCAGCTAGTTTCATTCGTAGAATACCTTACTCAGGAAGTCTTTAGCCCGATCCGATTGCGGATTGGTAAAAAATTCCTCGCTGGCGGCGTCTTCAATAATCTCTCCCTGATCCAGAAAGACAACACGATTTCCCACCTTGCGAGCAAAGCCCATTTCATGTGTCACAACAATCATGGTCATACCAGCTTCCGCCAGTTTTGTCATAACCTCCAGCACTTCCTTGATCATTTCCGGGTCCAGAGCACTGGTTGGCTCATCAAATAGCATGACTTCCGGATTCATGCACAACGCCCTGGCAATCGCCACACGCTGTTTTTGTCCACCGGACAATTTATTTGGATATTCATCGCGTTTTTCAGCCAGACCGACACGATTCAGATAATCCATCGCCACTCGTTCTGCTTGTTCATCAGACATTCCCAAGACCTGGACAGGTGCCAGCTTGCAATTTTCGATAACTGTGTAGTTTGGGAACAAATTAAAATGCTGGAACACAAATCCCATGCGATTTCTCTGTTCTCTGAATTTCTTTTCGTTATTGTGGTCCATCAGTTCATCATCCATGTAAATTTCACCGGATTCAGGTGTTTCCAAACCATGAATACAGCGCAGTAGTGTACTTTTCCCAGATCCGGAAGGACCGATCAAGCTGACAATTTCACCTTTCTGCACTTCCAGGCTGACACCTTTTAACGCATGTGTACCCACAAACCGTTTTTCAATATTCTCTACTCTAATCACTGGCTGCCAACCTCTTTTCTACATAACTGCCTAATGCAGAAATACTCAATGTCATAATCAGATAAAAGACTGCAGCCAAGCAGTATGGTGACATAACATCATAGTATTTGGTTCCTATAACCTGAGCTCCTTTTAACAATTCAACCGCACCAATCGTACTGATCAAAGAGGAGTCCTTGATCAATGTGATGAACTCGCTGATTACCGGTGGAACAATTCTTTTGAATGCCTGAGGAAGAATGACAAGCTTCATCATCTGCCACTGAGACAAACCCAGTGTTTCGCAGGCTTCCCATTGTCCTCTGTCAACGCCGTTGATACCGCTTCGGATCAGTTCTGTCTGATAAGCACCGCTGTTGATGCTCATAGCAATGACACCGATCAAATACACGTTAATTCGTAATACTTTACCAGTAAAACCTGTATAAATTGAAGGGATAACCGAGAAAATAATCAATATTTGCAGCAATAAAGGGGTTCCACGAATCACTTCTACATAGAAATTCGCAATCGCTCTGGGAATGATATGTTTGGAGCGCTTACCGGATGCACCAAGAACACCGATGACCAGACCGATTAAAAGGGACAGCGCTGCTATCACCAAAGATAACAGCGCTCCTTTTGCTAAATACAGGATATTTTCTGCGGTAAATATTTTACCAAATGCAAGAAACATAATATCCTCCTTGTTTACCTTATTCTTCTAATGGAGATAAACTGTATTTTTCGCACATCTTAGCGTAATCATCGCTTGCCAGGAATTTTTCAATGCATTTATTGATCTTCTCGATGACTTCTGTATTTCCTTTTTTGGCAATGATATAGTTTTTTTCATCCATTAAAGAGCCTTCCAGCATCTTAAATTCGCCATTTTCAACATAGTTTTTACCAACACCTAAGTCAACGATTGCAGCGTCATACTGATGAGCAGACAACGCATTCATGATATCTTGAACGTTTTTCAGGCCTGTGACTTCTGCATCTTCTACTCCATTTGCTGCCTCTTCACCAGTTGCACCCGTCTGTGCAACCAAAGATTTTCCTTTTAGATCATCCAAAGTTTCAATATCAGAATCAGCCGGTACGATGGCTACCTGACTTGTTCCCAGATAAGGATCTGACCATTCTACTTCACGGTCTTCGGAATAAGTGAAACCGGAAATACCCAGATCAACCTGATCTCCCTGGATCTGTGTAATAATATTATCAAAATCCATCTGCTTGAACTCTAATTTGTATTCAACGCCTTCTTCTTCCTTTAAATAGTCTTCAAACAACGCAACCATATCAATGTCGAAGCCTTCCATTTCACCATCTGTATTCAATGATTCATATGGTTTATAATCCGGCGAAATACCAATGGTCAAAGTCTTGACATCACTGTTTTCTTCTTTCGGAGCAGATCCGGAGGAACATCCTACCATCGCTGCAGCCATTAATAATGCGCATCCTGCTTTCAAAAATTTGTTCATTTGCTTCCTCTCCTTTTCTAACGAAAAAACGCCCTTTTCATTGAAAAAGGACGTAATGAACGCGGTACCACCTTAATTCCATCCGCTTTTCACGGATGACACCTCATTCTTAACGCGAATTCACGATATTGCCTCAAAGATTCGACAATATGACTCAAAGACACGTTCCAGGTTTTCTCTTAATGGCTTGCACCAACCGCCACTTCTCTGATAAGCTGTCCGCCTGTACTTCTTCTTTTCTTCGTCTTTAAAACATATTATACATTCGTTCATAAATATTGCAAGGAACTTACAATAATTTTCATTAATTTTTCAATGCCTGCAACGGAGCCGGGATCCTTCCTCCACGTTGGATCATGACCGCATTGTCTGTCTGCCGTACAGGCATGACCGGACCCGATCCGAGCAATCCTCCGAAATCAAGAATTTCTCCAACCTCTTTGCCAATTGCCGGGATCAGACGGACCGCTGTTGTTTTTGAATTCACCATACCGATCGCCGCCTCATCAGCAATGATGCCGGAGATGACGCTTTCACTGACATCGCCCGGAATGACGATCATGTCCAGACCGACACTGCAGACAGCCGTCATGGCCTCCAGCTTTTCCAAGGATAGGGTACCGGCCAGCGCCGCATCGATCATACCGGCATCCTCACTGACCGGAATAAAAGCACCGGACAGACCGCCGACATGCCCAGTCGCCATGACACCGCCTTTTTTAACCGCATCATTCAACATAGCTAGACAGGCAGTTGTTCCGTAAGCCCCACACTGTTCCAGACCGATTTCCTCCAAAATATGCGCAACACTGTCCCCCACGGCCGGGGTCGGTGCTAACGACAAATCCACAATTCCAAATGGAACACCCAGCTTCTGACTGGCCACCGTCCCAACCAGCTGTCCCATACGGGTAATCTTAAAAGCCGTTCGTTTGATCAGGTCGGCCACCTCATCCATCGCCATCGTTTTGTCCGCTTTAGCTAAAGCTGCCCGCACAACACCCGGACCAGATACGCCGACATTGATGACACAGTCTGCTTCGCCGACACCATGGAAGGCACCAGCCATAAACGGATTATCTTCCGGTGCATTGCAGAATACCACCAGCTTAGCAGCCCCCAGGCAGTTATCATCCTTGGTCATCCGGGAACATTCTTTGATGATATGTCCCATCTGCGCCACCGCATCCATGTTGATGCCAGCTTTGGTCGATCCCAGGTTCACACTGGCACAGACATGCTGCGTCTTAGCCAGCGCTTCCGGAATAGATTCAATCAGCTCCTTGTCTCCATGAGCATATCCTTTTTGCACCAACGCCGAATAGCCTCCAATAAAATCTACACCTAGTTTTTGGGCACACTTCTCCAGTGTCAACGCATACGGCACCGGGCTGGCTCCTTGATTGGCCGCTACCAGAAAAGCAATCGGTGTAACGCTGATTCGTTTATTGACAACCGGGATCCCATAGGTTTTTTCAATTTCATTGCCGACACTGACAAGATCTTTAGCCAGGCGGCATATCTTTTCCTCCACCTTTTGACAGGATACTTGAATATCCGGATCAATACAGTCCAGTAAACTGATTCCCATCGTTATCGTACGGATATCCAGATACTCTTCATCGATCATCCGGATCGTCTGCAGAATTTCATTATTTCGCATGGATGAGCCTCCTAAATCTGGTGCATGGAATTAAAAATATCCTCATGCATTACACGAATGATCAAGTCTCTTTCCTTCCCCATGGAGGTAATATGATCTCCAAATACATCCAGAGATTTATCCATTCTGTCGATGTCCACCATCATCGTCATGGTAAAGATTCCATCTACAATCGTCTGCGATACATCTAAAATATTAATGTTCTCTTTGGCACATTCGGTAGCCACCATAGCCAGAATTCCTACCTGATCCTTTCCGATGACACTAATCACTGCTTTCATATATTCCCTCCTTCTAGAATTTCATGGAAACAACCGCATATTTTACTAATTCAAACGGTTCATAGGCATTTTGGATCCCCATCACATTGATATCGTATTCGTTTGGCATAAATTTAACATCTGCCTGCTTTTTCAAGCACTGCAGAATGATCGCACTTTGTTCTGCTGTCAACGTTTTCCGCTTTTTCAAACATATATTGTTTTTCCGATCCACCAGCAGCAACTCTACATCAATCAATTTTTGATTCAGTAGAATATCTTTCCAGTCACAATCCTGAATATTGAAATAAAAATCACTGGAGTCAATAGATCCTCCTTCAAGGATAAAGATCGCAATATCCTGTGTGTAACAGAATGTCAGATCCATCTTTGATCTGGCCATCTCTATTTCATGCGGTTCCCAAACATCATCCTTGATGACCAGCATAAACCGGTCTTCCACAAAATCCATAATGGCGCCAGGTTCTATATCATACGCAAATTTCTCCACGAATAGTTCCTCCTCTGCCTATTTATTCTACATGATTTCCAGATGTTTCAATAGCTTTATTTCCAACTTTTATAAAAAAAGACTGCCTGCGCAGTCTTCGTTCATTAAATATCTAATTCTTTCTGGTTGGCAGTGATAATCGCCATGTTGTAGACTTCTTTCCAGTTACATCCACGGGATAAGTCATTGATTGGGGCATTCAATCCCTGCAGGATCGGACCCATCGCAATGTATCCTCCCATGCGGGCTGCAATCTTATAACCAATATTTCCGGCAGAGATATTCGGGAAGATAAATGTATTGGCATGACCGGCAACCTTTGATTCCGGGAATTTCAATCTTGCCACTTCCGGATCCACTGCACAGTCAAACTGCATTTCACCATCTACTTCAAAATCTAACGGCATTTCACGTAATTTAGCCAAACATTCTCTCATCTTGGTTACGCATTCAGCTTCCGCACTTCCGTTTGTCGAGAAGGATAACAACGCAACAACCGGCTCCTTACCGAACTGACGTGTTGAATTAGCAGTCTGAATGGTAATATCCACCAACTGAGATGCAGTCGGATTGATATTGATACCACAGTCTCCGAATACAGCCTGTTCTTCTCCACGAACCAATAAGAAGCAGGAGCTTACCAAATTCTGGCCCGGTGCTGCTTTTACCAACTGTAATGCCGGACGAACTGTATCAGCTGTAGAATACGTTGCGCCTCCCAACAATCCGTCGGCACGGCCTGTTTCTACTAACATTGTTCCGAAATAGTTGGTTTGATGCAATAATTCTTCTACACGTTCCCTGGTCATCTTGTTTTTACGCAATTCGTGCATACGATCAGCTAGCTGATCAAATTCCGGATACGTAGCCGGATCGATCATTTCCACACCTGTCAGATCATATCCATATTCTTTGCGTGTGGATTCAATCTGCTCTGGTGTTCCCAATAATACAGGCACACACAAATCATCTTCTACCATGTGCATAGCGGCTTCCTGAATACGATAATCCCAGCCTTCTGTAAGTACGATACGAATTTTCTTTCCGATAATCTTTGCTTTCAACTCATCAAGAATCATAAATTATTTACCTCTTTCTACTCATTGATGCTACTTATTATTCCATGCATTTTATTCTGCATGGCTCTCCCATTCGTATTATAATTCAAAGTACTTTCTATTTCTATATAATTTGTACATTTTCGTAAAATATTCACATATTGGTACACAAGCACTGTTTTATTAATACTTTATTACTAATATTTAATTTCGATTAAACAGTTTTAACGTTTCTCCCACGAAATACAAGGATCCGCAAATCAATGTTTTATTCTCTGTCTGTTGTAGTCGGTCTATCATCTCTGTTACTGTAATGGATCCTCTGTGCAGTTTCTCATAAGGATACAGCCTTTCTGAATCCATGCGCACCAAGGTCACCTTTCCATGCAGACTTTCCAGCATTTCCAGCATAGCCGGAGCATTCTTATCTTTTAGAACACAAAAATAGATGTCCCCGTCAAATGTCTGCAAGGATCTGACCAATGCACGGATTCCATCTTCGTTATGCGCACCATCTACCAAAATCAGAGGTTCCTTTCGCAAAATCGTGAACCGTCCGTTCCATTCAAACGCATTGATAACATCCTGGACACACTGCGCATCCAGTGCATATCCCATTTGATGGAGCCCTTCCAAGGCCAGGGCCAGATTGTTTAATTGATAGACGGGATGTTTAAATGTAAATGTATGATCCATCCAGGTAAAAGTTATTCGTCCGTCTTTGCGTTCATATGGCATCTCTACGAACCCGAGCATAGCCTTGATGTAACCGGCCACCAGTTCCATCACTCTTTGTGAATTCTCTTTGGTCTCCGTAGTCAAGGCAATTACGCCCGGCTTGAAAATACCGGATTTCTCATAGGTGATCTGTTCAATGGAATCCCCCAGTACATCCTGGTGTTCCATACCGACATTGGTAATCATCGTCAGATTGTAATCCAGGGCTGTTGTGGCATCTAAACGACCTCCCAGACCTACTTCCATCAATGCCACATCGACATTCTTTTCCAAAAAATAAGCGACAGCCATCCAGAGGTCTATCTCGAACATGGTAAATTCTTTTTCCTCAAACAGATCGGTATACGTATCATAGATTCTTTCCCAATCTTCAAAAGAAATTGGTTCCTTGCCAATACAGATTCTTTCTGTGTGATGGATCAGATGCGGTGAAGTAAACACACCCACCTTATATCCGTTGGCTGTCAACAACTGATTCATCCAGGCTATAGTACTTCCTTTTCCGTTTGTTCCTCCCACCTGGATCTTCGCCATCCTTCGATGCATCGGCAAATAGGTATCGAGCCATTCACGATACTCTACAAGTTCATGGTTCTGGTTCTTTTTATTTTCTATCTTTTTTATTTTATCTTGTACATTCATGATGTTATTATAGCACTGTATAAACATAAAGAGGTTGACTTATGCAATTTAATAATGACTGGGATGCACTGTTTCAACAGGAGATCCAAAAAGAGTATTTGAATAAAATAAATTACTTTCTGGCAAGGGAATACAAAACCAAGCAGATCTATCCTCCGAAGGAAAATATCTTTCAGGCGTTTTTGACTACATCGTTGGAAAACACAAAGGTAGTGATTGTCGGTCAGGATCCATATCATGGTCCCAACCAAGCGCATGGATACTGTTTTAGTGTTCAGCCACAAGTCCCTTGCCCACCTTCTTTACAGAACATCTATCGGGAAATCGCCAGTGAATTTCATACCGAGGTGCATCGGACAGGAGATCTGACCGATTGGGCCCAACAGGGTGTCTTACTGCTTAATGCCATACTGACTGTTGAAAGAGGAAAACCATTGTCTCATGCACAAATTGGATGGCAGAATTTCACCAATGAAGCACTGCGCTGGATCAATAAAAAAGAAGGCCCAGTGGTATTTCTTCTATGGGGTTCCAAGGCAAAGGATGCGATGAAGTATCTAGATAATCCAGATCATCTGATTTTGACCAGTGCCCACCCAAGCCCGTTAAGTGCTTATCGAGGATTCTTTGGAAACAATCACTTTATCAAAGCTAACGAATATCTGGTTAAACATGGGCAGACTCCTATTAACTGGGCACAATCCAATATACAATAAAGATCGATCCAACATCGGACCGATCCTTTTTATTCCTGTAATTCAAACAGAATATCTCTTAATTGTGCAGCTCTTTCAAAATCCAGTGTACGCGCAGCTTCTTTCATTTCCTTCGTAATATTCTCGATCATGGTTTCCTTTTGCTTCTTGCCCATTTTCCTCTTCTTGAGATACTTGGCAGCCATTTCCTTGGTCTCTTTGGAGCGAACAACCTCATGAATTGGTTTGATGATCGTCTTTGGTACAATGCCATGTTCTTCATTGTAAGCCTTTTGAATGCTTCGCCGACGGTTGGTTTCATCGATTGCATACTGCATCGATTCCGTAATCGAATCCGCATACATGATGACTTTTCCTTCGGCATTACGCGCAGCTCGTCCAACAATCTGGATCAAGGAACGCTTGGAACGAAGAAAGCCTTCTTTATCTGCATCCAGAATGGCAATCAGACCTACCTCCGGAATATCCAGTCCCTCACGCAGCAGGTTAATGCCGATCAATACGTCATATTTGCCCTGGCGCAGATCATGTATGATTTCTGTTCGTTCAATGGTTTTGACTTCATGATGCAACCAGGCCACCTTAAGATCCATGTTCTTCATATAAGCAGTCAGATCTTCGGCCATACGGACCGTTAACGTTGTAATCAGTGTACGTTGGTTCTTTTCAATCCGCAGTTTGATTTCATCAACCAGATCATCTATTTGCCCCTCGATCGGGCGAACCTCAATTTCCGGATCCAGAAGGCCGGTTGGACGGATAATCTGTTCCACTACTTCACCATTGGTTTGTTCCAGTTCATAATCTCCCGGCGTTGCCGAAACAAAGACAGCCTGGTTGATCAATCCTTCGAATTCCTCAAAACGCAATGGCCGGTTATCTAAAGCACTAGGCAGACGGAAGCCATACTGAACCAATATTTCCTTACGCGCTCTGTCGCCATTATACATACCTCGTATCTGTGGCAAGGAAACATGGCTTTCATCCACCATCAATAAATAATCCTTCGGGAAATAATCAAACAAGGTATAAGGTCTTTCCCCCGGCTTTCGGCCATCAATATGACGTGAATAATTTTCGATACCCGGGCAAAATCCCAGCTGTCGTAACGCTTCAATGTCATAACGACAGCGTTGCTCCAGTCTTTCCTTTTCCAAGGGCTTCCCCTGCTTTTCAAAGTATTCCAGGCGCTCTTCCAGCTCCATTTCAATCGTATCCGCTGCATGTTCGATCACATCCATACTGGTTGCATACCCATGCGATGGATAAATGACATAAACCTGATAAGCCTGGTTGATGTGACCGGTCACCGGATCCACCTCACAGATCCGATCGATTTCATCTCCGAAAAATTCCACCCGGATCAGATATTTTTCCGTATGGCCCGGTGTTATTTCCACTACATCTCCACGAACCCGGAACGTTCCACGCTGCGGATCGGAATCGTTTCGCTTATATTGCTGGCCGACCAGCCGCATCATAAACTCGTTCCGATCTATTTCCTGTCCGACACGCACAGTCATCAGCATATGACGATACTGCTCCGGATTGCTGGCTCCATAAATGGAGGCTACACTGGCAACAATAATAGTATCCCTTCGTTCCAGTACACTGTTAACGGCCGCCATTCGCAGCATATCCAGTTCTTCGTTGGTTTTGGTATTTTTATCAATGTATGTATCGGTTTTCGGTAAATATGCTTCCGGCTGGTAATAATCAAAATAGGATACAAAGTATTCTACCCGATTATGCGGGAAAAACTCCTTAAACTCTGAGTAAAGCTGACCAGCCAATGTTTTGTTGTGGACAAAAACCAGAGTTGGTTTGTTCACTGCCGCAATCACATTGGACATTGTATAGGTTTTCCCTGTACCGGTTGCCCCTAATAAAACCTGTACTTTTTTATGGTCCTTGATGCCTTTTACCAACGTATCGATGGCTTTCGGCTGGTCCCCGCTTGGTTTAAAATCCGATACAAGTTCAAATGTTTCCATACGCCCTCCTATTTCAAGATATCGATGGCTTTTGTTAATTGTGTGTCCAAATGCTCCGCGTTCATTTTATTCAACACATCTTTTGTGATCTGATCCCATGTCTTTTTGTCACAGCTGCCGGTAGCCTCCAGATCATGTTCTTCCTGATATTCCTTTAATTGTTCACTGCTCTTTGGACTAAAATACGCGTCTTGCCGATCACATGTATATCCCAAATACGTCAGATACACCTGTAATGCTTGTGCATTGTCATTCACTGTATCCGCGTTGATGACATCGTCATCTTTCCAATCATAGTAGCCAACGGATTCTACCAAGGATTCCTCCACTTCGATATCCGGTTTAAATCCCTTTTCATTGATGCTTTTTCCTTTCGGCGTCAACCACAGGGCTACTGTATACTTTAAAGAAGTGCCATCCGCAAATGGCATCTGCATCTGTTCTGTTCCTTTTCCATACGTTGTCGTTCCCATCAGAGTAACTACATCGCCCAGATTGTCCTGCAAAGCGCCAATCAACGCTTCCGAAGCACTGGCTGTATTTTCGTTCTGCAGAACCAGGATCCGATCCATTTTAACCTGCTGATACTCTTTATTTGTCTTTGATTTTGATATACTGTCATCCGCAAACTTTTCCTGCAGTACAATGCTGCCTTCTGGAATCAGGGAACTGGCGATATCCACCGCTGCCTGTAAATACCCTCCCGTATTATCGCGAAGATCAAGGATCATTTTAGTCACGCCGGCTTGTTCGATCCGATTCACAGCTTCGGCAAAATCTTCACCGCTCTGTTCTGAAAAGCTGTTCAGTTCCACAATGGCATAATCATCAAAAATCTCTAATGCCACCGTTGAGTCAAATTCGGATGGTATGACCTGCACCATTTTCTTTTTTTCATCCCGAAGGAAATTAACATTCAACTTTTCTCCCTCACTGGACTGGATATATTGGATGATATCCTCCATATCATGATCCGCACACTTCATATTCCCAATCTGGGTCAGTTCATCCCCTACCTTTAAGCCCGCATCGTCGGCCGGCGAATTAATATAGACGGCGGTCAGAACTACGTTTTTATCCGTGTTGATATAATAGCTGAAGCCAACCCCTACTATTGATCCTTTTAATGAATCCGCAAACTTTTTTGCCTCATCGATCGAAAAGTAATTGGTATGAGCATCCTCTTCCAACGTTGTCATCCCGATGATCGACTGTTCCATCAACCGTTCATCCAGATTGTCAACCTGGTTGGCAAAATACCAATCCTGGGTCAACGTCTTATAAACCGCATTAAATTTCTCCTGATTGGTAATAGATACCGATTGCCGCAGTTTTGGTATGGACAAGCCGGCTATAAAACAGGCAACACATAAAATCAATACTCCCAGTGTTCGTCGAAAAGATGTTTTCAAAAGTCATTCCCCCACTTAATATCGCTTTTGCTCCCTATCAACCAACAGGAAAAAAAGAAAAAGGATTCCCACCGTCATTCCCAAATGCAGCCATAAAACATACCTGCCAGAAAATACTTTTCTACTGATCAAGAAAGAGAAGACGACCGGCAACAGCCAGTCATACCGGTTGACCAGCATCGGCCAGGTGTAACACAAAGGAGCACCGTTACGGGAAAGCTGGATGATAAAAGAACGATAGCTATCGATTATATTCTGTAATGTATTGTAAATCATTGTCATCAGGAATACCAATAAAATGATAAGAAATCCTGTATCCATCTGCCATCGTTTTTGCAGCGATCTACATTCATGGATATTCCAGTCATCCACATAAATTACCCCTTGTATTTTCTCCAATGCACTTTTGGCTATCGGTTTCTTACAATAAATATAATAAGAACCATCCTTTTGTTTTTTTATATCTATGCTTCCGACCGGTCTTTTTTTTAACGGAATTTCTGTATATACATGATAATACATACGTTGTGGCAATGCTTGCCATTCTGTATACCAGTACAGAAGAAAACCGCTCAGGCAAACACTCAGTATACATGTAGCTATACAGCGAAAAACTCTATTGATCATAAACGACATATCCTTTCTCTATTTGTATCTTTCGAACGGATTCAAAGGGAGTCTTTCCTAGATAGACCACACACAGATCAAAAGTTTGGATCCATTGTTCCAGAAGTCTTTGTACGCTCTGTGTTTCCTGCAGGCTCATTTGCGAAAACAATTCATCTACGACCATAAGTGAACAAGGACGTAGCTGTGAAATCAAGATCACCTTGATGCGCTCCGCATATGACAACATCCGCATCCGAGTATGTCTGCGACTGTATAATCCGGCCATACGTAACGCAGGTTCATAAGGGATCTTTCGCATCTTCTGCATAAAATTCAATGTCCTCTCAACTGTCCAGCGATCCCATCCAATCCATTGATGAGAACAATATCCAATCTGTTTACGATATTTTTTTCTATCAGAAATACTTTGTCCGTCGACCTCCATCTTCCCGATCGCCGGATGTATTCTTCCTGTCAGCAGACCAATCAGATCCTGTGCCGTCTTTCTGTCACATGAAATCCATACTCCCTGTCCTTTATCCACAGACAAGCCGAAGGCATGAAGTGATTGCGTCGTTACATGTTGAAATGTGATCATGTTCTTTCCTCCCGCTCTCTATTACGATTATTTCCAAAAAGGTGACATGATTGATTATCAAAGAAAACCATGATTTAATGAAACTATGATACATATGATTACAGCACAAGCATCCGCTAACGAAGTGCCATGGACTGCTTTGATTCCCTTCCTCTGTATGGGACTGCTGCTTCTATGGCAAGGGTACATGCGTAAGCACAAGGTCCACAAAGCCCATCAAAGGGCCAAACAAAAGATCTTATCTTATCATGATGCCGAAAAATTCTGGGACGAGACTGTTTTGGATCAAAAGATCGAAGAAAAGTTCTATCAGATCCATAATGCCTGGTCTGACCAGGACATAGATACCTTGAAGACATGCTTAAGTCCTCGTATGCTGGATGCCTTCTCAATCAAGATCAACTGGCAGCAATATCGTCATGAAAACCACGTACATGCCAACATCCAGCTGCTGGACCAGAAGATCGTAGAATCCGTTGACAAAGAAAACAATGCTGACGATTATTTTTGGGTCTATCTTGAAGCCAGTATGTCCAATCGGATCCTCAATGAAAACCAGGAAATGATCCAGGATCAGGACCATTCGATAACTGAATACTGGAAATTCATTCGCAAAGGCTATGATATTTATCTCGATGAGATCCGGACGCCGGATCAATATATGTTATAGAAAGGATTTATTATGAAAATCAATATAAAAGAACGCTTTCGACAAGCTCCAAAGCCTTATGCTCCCATGAGCAACAAGACTTTTATCCAATGTCTTGCCCTTTGGATCCTGATCGTAGCCATTCTCTGGTATAAGACGATCCCTGCATTGAACATCCATTCCACCGGACTGTTTTTTTGGACAATATCTTTATTTATTTTGTTACGTCTTATATCCTTAAAGACCAATACATTAGCAGGCGAAGCTTCTTCCGTTGAACGTCTGTTCGCCAAAAAATTCACATCGCCGGGCCTTTCCCGGATCACCTATATGCTGGGCAACTGGATGGTCGTGCTTGGCTGCCTGTGGGTGGTATTTTCAAACTTTATTGCCGGGCCGGTCTTCCATGCGAAATCCTATGCCAGCCGTATATCCGTTGAAAATGTGGAGTTTTCAGAGATCAACGAAGTGGACTTTACCAAAACACCGATCATCGACAGAGAATCGACGATCGTCCTTGGTGACCGTGTCATGGGTAAAATGCCGGAACTGGTCTCGCAGTTTGAGGTCAGTGAAGAATACACACAGATTTCCTATCGTAACAGCGTATATCGTGTAACACCGTTAGAATATGCCAGCTTCATCAAATATTTAGGCAACCGCAATGAAGGCATTCCAGCCTACATTCTGGTCAATTCCGTAACTGGAGAAGCCGAGCTGGTCAAGCTGAAAGATCTGGGACTGGATGGTATGAAATACGTTCCTTCCGGCTACTTCAATAACAATTTGTATCGGAAGCTGCAAATGCAGTATCCAACTGTTATCTTCGGCAATCCATCGTTTGAAATCGATGATGAAGGCCATCCATGGTATGTATGCACTACCTATACTTATTCCGGCTATCGAGCCCGCCGGCAGGTCAATGGAGTGATCCTCTTTGACCCGATCACCGGTGACTCCACGAAGTACGATGTGGACAAGGCGCCTGCCTGGGTAGACCGCATTTATCCGGAAAGCCTGGTTATTGAAGAAATCGACAATCACGGATCTCTGCAGAATGGTTTTATCAATTCTCTTTTTGGACAGAAGAATGTGACCATTACCAGTGACGGCTACAACTACCTGGAGCAAAATGGCGATATCTATATCTATTCCGGTATCACTTCGGCCAATGCTGACTCCAGCAATCTCGGTTTTGTCCTGGTTAATCTGCGTACGCACGATGCCATGAAAATCGCTTCGGCCGGTGCAAACGAATCCAGTGCCATGCGCTCCGCGGAAGGAGAGGTGAAAAACTTCGGTTATCAGGCCACCTTCCCGTTACTCGTCAATGTGAAGGGAAAACCGGTTTACATGATGGCATTAAAGGATGACAATGGTCTGATCAAGATGTACGCGATGGTCGATGCCACCAATTACCAGAAGGTGGCCACGATTGAAAGCGATGAAGGCTTCGAAACATTGAAGAAGAAATTCATCGGTGCCGATGTCGAGGAAGATGAAGATTCAACCGAATGGGTGAGCAAAGAAATTAAGATCGACAGTGTACAGATCCTGCAGGTCGATAATAAATCCAAGTGCTTTATCATCGACAGCGACCATAAGAAATACAAAGTGACGATCACATCCAAGAATGAAGACGTTGTCGCCTTCCTGCAGGCGGGGGACACCATCAAGATCCAATATGTGGAAGCTGATGATGTCAACCTCATCAAACAAATTGATAAATGAACAAAAAAAGAGCAGTAAACGTATCTTTAATACGTACTGCTCTTTTCTTGATCTATGCGAATTCCTCTGTACTTTCTTGTGTGACGGTTCCATAACGAAGCTTGTGATACAGTGCTGCCTGTGACATATTACGATACGGGTTCACATGGAATACCCCCAAAATACCAAGTGTGAATAAACTTAAGATATCCCATCCGATAAAGGACAGATCCAGTACAAAGGCGTTCCATTTCTGCCCCATCATCATTTCCTTGCTCTTTTTAAAAGCTTCTTGTCTTGTCATCGTTTCATCGTCAGCCAGTAAATAAGGAATCATACGGTATTCGTACGCTTTAACAATGCCCGGAATTACCAGCAGGAATGACCATAACATGGTATACAGCTCCTTAAAGAACATCGTCTTCACATTTTCAATATAGTTATGATCGAAGCCATAACCAATTTCATGGACGCGAGCCTGCTCGTTTAGGTTTCTTATGAAGAAACGACGGAATCCGATTTCAAGAGGTCCGAGGATAAAGGCTTGAATAGCCCATATTACAACAGCGAAAACAGCTAATACTGCCAGAATCAGAAACAGGCCCATCGTACCCGAAATTTCAAAGGTGTCACCTTCAGACTCCTGAACATTCTCCGATACCTCAAAGTCTTCTACATCCTGCATATTGTCATCAAAATCATAGGATTCCGACGATTCTTCTACAATGCCCGAACTTGTATCATGGATATTGTAGACTGTACGGACTCCGGAACTTCCTCCAAAGACACCGCCGCCGCCTATGATCACCAGCAATAAACTAACCAGAACTGTCTTCCAAAAATTATTCTTAAATGCGCTTTTTCCTTTTTCTTTTATTTCCTGTCTTGACCACATCATCAAGCCCTCCTTTATGTTACATGCACACTATATTCCATGTTTCTTAAGCTTCGAATAGCTAAACCTTAACGTTTCCTTAATTCAAAAAAAGGAATCGGTTTTCGATTCCTTTATTCTAATATTAGTCCTTCATCAAACTGAGAGTTATATAACTGCGCATAGAAACCATTTTTCTCTAACAGCTCTTCGTGCTTTCCCTGCTCTACTATATCCCCATGATTCATCACCAGAATCAGATCCGCATTCCGGATCGTAGACAGACGATGTGCGATAATAAAGCTGGTTCTTCCTTTCATCAAAGCATCCATAGCTTTTTGGATCAACTCTTCCGTGCGCGTATCCACGGAAGATGTAGCTTCATCCAGGATCAGGACATTCGCATCAGCCAATATAGCCCGGGCTATCGTCAACAGCTGCTTCTGTCCCTGGGAAATATTGGTCGCATCTTCATTTAATTCCATTTTATATCCGCCCGGCAGCGTTTCGATGAAATGATCGGCATGAGCCGCTTTGGCTGCCTCATACACTTCCTCATCGGTTGCGTCCAGACGGCCATAACGGATATTTTCCATAATGGTGCCTTTAAATAACCATGTATCTTGTAAAACCATTCCGAAATGTTTTCGTACGTCCTTACGGTTCATCTTATTTACATCACAGCCATCCAGAAGGATCCGCCCTTCATTAACATCATAGAAGCGCATAAGCAGTTTGACCATGGTGGTCTTACCAGCTCCGGTCGGCCCGACGATGGCCACCTTTTGTCCCGGTTTGGCAACGGCGCTGAAATCCTTGATCACAACCACATTCGGATCATAACCGAATCGAACATGTTCAAATGCCACTTCGCCTTCCACATGTTCCAATACGATTGCATTTTCCACTTCCTGCGCTTCTTCTTTTTCATCCAGGAATTCAAACACACGCTCACTGGCAGCTGCCATGGATTGAACCATATTAATGATCTGTGCCATCTGTTGGATCGGCTGGGTAAACTGGCGAACATATTGAATAAAAGCTTGAATATCCCCAATACCGATCACACCATGGATTGCCAACAATCCACCGCTGATGGCGACCCCTACATACCCCATATTTCCGACAAAGACCATGACCGGCTGCATCAATCCGGATAAAAACTGTGATTTCCATGCAGACTGATACAAGATTTCATTGGTCTCATTAAATGTTTTTACAACATCCTCTTCCTTATTAAAAGCCTGTACGACCAAATGACCACTGTAGGTTTCTTCCACCTGTCCGTTGATATGTCCCAAATATTCCTGTTGGCGACGGAAGTGCTTTTGGGAAAACTTGACAACCAACGATACAAACAAGATCGATATCGGCAGGATGACCAGAGCAATCAGTGTCATCAACGGAGAAATCGATACCATCATGATCAGAATTCCGATCAAAGTGGCAAAGGAGGTAATGATCTGTGTGATGCTTTGATTCAATCCCATCCCCAATGTATCCACATCGTTGGTAATGCGGGAAAGAACCTCTCCATAGGTACGACTTTCAAAATATTTCATCGGGATCCGATTGATCTTTTCGGAAATATCCTTACGAATACGGAAGCAGATCTTCTGTGTGATGGAAGTCATGATCCATCCCTGAAAGAAATTCGCTAGGGCGCTGAATATATACAAACCCAATGTAATCAGTAAGACATTGCGTATATACATAAAGTCAATACCGCCAGTACCGGCAATCTTACGCATCAGACCATCAAACAACGCATTGGTTGCCCTTGCCATGATCTTAGGACCCGCTACCGAGAAGGCAGTTGACAATACCGCCAGGATCATCACAAATACAATCAGATACTTATAACTGCCAATGTACTGCAGCAGATTCTTCATCGCCTTTTTAAAATTCTTTGGTTTTTCGCCGGGAGCCATACGCCCTCCCGGTCCATGATGGCGTGGAGCCTGTGTTTTTTGTTCGCTCATGCCCAGACCACCTCCTTCACGCTTTTTTCCAG
>DGUK01000041.1 GCA_002394635.1 Faecalitalea sp. UBA4312 | reverse complement strand
ACTGTGGCATTGGAGGCTCCTTTGATGCCGTTTTTACATCCGGAAGCATCGATGTTCAAAGTGCCATCTCCGTCAATGACCAATGTAGAGTTACTTTTGACCTTGATACAAGCCCCTTCGAAATCCTCGTTTGTCGCTTCTGTATCGGCATCTTCGTTATCTGTCAGATTGACAGTTCCCTGGATATATACATACACGGTACTTCCTTTTTTGACAACGACCGGGGCGGATGTGCTGCAGCTCAGATCCAGATTTTCCAGAATCAAAGTCACTTCATCCAATCCTTTTGCGACAACGATGGAACCTTCCTGGCACATACCGGTAATCTTGTAGGAGCCATTTTGCGTAATCGTTAAGATCGTGTTATCTATCGTAAAGCCTTCGGATGTATCGGTAGAACTTTCAATGGCTGTATCCGAGAATGTAAATGTCGCATCAACGGCTGACGAGTCGATTAAGCTTTCTTCGGATTGTGTTACGAGGACCTCGTCATCGGCTGTTTCCTGTGCTTGTTCGGTTAGTTCATCTGTTTGATCTGTTGTTGTTTCTTCCGGTTGGATGGATTCCTCTTCCAACTCGCTATCCTCTGTTGTATCCGGTTGAGCAATTGTCTGTGCATTCACAACCGAAGCCTCGGTTTCTTCGGGCTCCGTAGTCTTTTCTATTTGATAGGCATCTGTATTCAACAGGTCTTCCGTATTTGTTTCTGTAAATTCTACCGATTCCTGCAATAAAAGGTCTTCCGCAAAGATCGGTGTAATAGTAGCTGCTGCGCCAATGGTTATACCAAAAGCGGTGGCTGTAGTCCAAGTGTTAATTCTTTTCTTTTTCATAGATACTTCCTTTCTGTTATTCATAGTAAGAAGATAACCTTAAATGGAATTTAAAAAAGTTAATTATACATAATTGTGATATTCTAATTAAATAAGATGTTTTTAATGGAGGATTTCTATGTTTGATAAACGATTGATGGAACTGTGTCCGGAGAGCAAACAGTATATTGTCGGCAATATATTGTTTCAATGGCTGGAACTGTTTATGAATGCGATAATGATCTACTTGATTGCGTATGCGATCGGTCATTTTTATTACCGGGGCTGGAGCACATCGGATTTGGTACCGCTGATCCTGGGAATCTGTGTGACCGTTGTCGTGCGCTTTTTTACTACACAGGGTGCCGTAAAGATGAGTTATATGGCATCCAAAACCGTAAAGAAGAAAATGCGTCAAATGATCTACGAAAAGCTGTTGAAGCTGGGCAGTGGTTATCAAAAACATGTGAGCACGGCCCAGATCGTACAAGAATCGGTGGAAGGGGTCGATCAGCTAGAAAGCTATTTCGGTCAGTATGTCCCACAATTTTTCTATGCGTTTCTGGCACCGATCACCTTGTTTTTTCTGTTTGGACTGGCCGGCAGCTGGTCCACAGCCATTGTACTGATGATCTGTGTGCCATTGATTCCGGGAGCGATCATGATGGTACAGAAGATTGCCAAAAAGCTGTTAGCAAAGTACTGGAGCCAGTATGAACAGCTGGGAAGTACCTTCCTAGAGAATCTGCAGGGGATGACCACCCTGAAAACCTATCAGGCCGATGCCTATAAAAATGAACAAATGAATGAAGAATCTGAACATTTCCGCTTTGTGACGATGAAAGTGCTGACCATGCAGTTAAATTCCATCATCATTATGGACTTCTTTGCGTATGGAGGGGCTGCTATAGGGATCCTTCTGGCAACCCGTGGCTTTGTACGAGGAAATGTTGGACTGGCTAATTGTATCTTTATGATCTTGTTGTCGGCTGATTTCTTCTTGCCGATGCGAAGACTGGGCAGCTACTTCCATGTAGCGATGAACGGAATGGCAGCCAGCGATAAGATCTTTCAGTTTCTGAAGCTGGAAGAACCAAAGGAAAAAACGGAGAGTTTGTCTTCTTCGATTTCCAAGATCGAAATGAAGGATGTCCATTTTGCGTATGAACCTGAGCGTGAAATATTACATGGGATTTCCTTGACGGTCGGAAAACAGGAATTCATCGGCATTGTCGGAGAAAGCGGTAGCGGGAAATCTACGATAGCGTCGTTACTGATGGGAAGACAATCTGTTGATCAAGGATCATTGACTATCGATGGCAAAGAGACAGATACAATTTCCGAACAAAGCCGAATGAAGGAAATGACGTATGTAGGAACCAACAGCTTCTTCTTTAAAGGGACTATCCGAGAAAATCTTATGGTGGCAGCTAAAGCAGATGAACAAAAACTATGGGATGTGTTGGAACAATGTGCCTTGGCTGAATTCTTAAAAGAAGAGCAAGGATTGGATACATTACTGCTGGAAAATGCGGGGAATTTGTCTGGTGGTCAGAAACAAAGATTGGCCTTGGCACGGGCTATTTTGCATGATTCACAGATTTATATCTTTGATGAAGCCACCAGCAACATCGATATGGAAAGTGAAGAGGCAATCCTTGAACAGATCCATCAGCTGGCAAAGACAAAAACCGTAATCATGATCACACATCGTCTGGCCAATGTCGTTGAGGCTGACCGCATCTATGTGGTGGACAATGGATCTGTGGTCCAATCCGGAACCCATAATGAACTATTGGAAAAGAAAGGTGCCTATGCCACTTTGTGGAAGACACAACAAGCATTGGAGCAGTTTGGAAAGGAGACCGGCGATGAAAAAACGAAGTAAGGCTGGAACGCTGCTTCAGATGTTGAAGCTGGTGGAACCTTTAAAGAAACATATGGTATTGGCAGTTTGTTGTGGCAGCCTGGCGTATTTGGCTGTTCAGTTTATTCCGATCTTGGGCGGTTATGCCATCTTAAGCGGTCTGGGACAAAGTGCCTTTCCATTAGGGCTGATCTGGACATTGTTGATCTTCTTTGCGTTGATACGAGCGGTATTGCGTTATATCGAACAAAAGACAAACCATTACATTGCCTTCACCTTATTAGCCATCATTCGGGATCACGTATTCCAGGCCTTACGCCGATTAAGTCCGGCGAAGCTGGAAGGACGAGATAAGGGCGATCTGATCAATCTGATTACTTCTGACGTTGAATTGTTGGAAGTCTTCTATGCCCACACGATCTCACCAATCTGTATTGCCATCGTTGTGGAACTGGTCATGACTGTTTTTATCAGCTTGTATCATTATGAAATGGGTATGTTAGCCTTCTTTGCTTACCTTTGTGTTGGGATCCTTTTACCCCTTATCATTTCAAAACACACCAAAGATACCGGGGATCAGATCCGCCATCAGGCCGGGGATCTGGCTTCCTATGTATTGGAAAATATACGAGGTATCGATGAAACAGCCCAATATCAAAATGGATCGGAACGGATGCAGGGAATGAACGAAAAAACAGACCGGCTGATCCAAAACCAGGGAAAGCTTAGTCATCTGACGGGATTCAATTTGGCTTTGACCAATACCTTTATCCTGGTCTTTGATATCGGCATGTTGTTGGTGGCTACCTCTTTGTACAATAAAGGCGAAGTCGGATTGTCCGGCTTTGTGATTCCTGTCATTGCGATGATGTCTTCCTTTGGACCGGTTGTGGCCTTGGCTAATCTGGGAACCACGCTTCAAAGCACCATAGCTTCGGCTTCCAGAGTTCTGGATATTCTTGAGGAAACACCGGAAACAGAAGATATTGTCGGCAAGGAAACGAAAGCGTTTGAAGGTGCTGAGTGCCAGAATGTCACATTCTCTTATGGAGGACAGGAGGTTTTATCGAACTATTCCATGACTTTTGAAAAGAATAAGATCACCGGCATTGTCGGAAAAAGCGGTTGTGGGAAATCGACCTTATTGAAATTGCTGATGCGTTTCTGGGAGGTTAATAAAGGATCCATTCAGATATCTAATACCGATATTCGCAATATCAATACCGCAAACCTGCGGGATATGGAAAGCTATATGACCCAGGAAACACAGCTGTTCAAAGATACGATTGCCAACAACATCCGTATTGCCAAGCTGGATGCTACGGATCAGGAAATCGAAGAAGCCTGTAAAAAGGCCGCCATTCATGATTTTATCCAAACGCTGCCACAAGGATATCAGACCCAGGTGGGGGAACTGGGGGATACATTATCCGGTGGAGAGAAACAGAGGATCGGACTGGCTCGTGCTTTTTTGCACGATGCTCCATTTGTTCTGCTGGATGAACCGACCAGTAATTTGGATAGCTTAAATGAAGCAATTATTTTAAAATCGTTACAGGCGCAATCCAAGGGAAAAACAGTGGTGTTGGTTTCCCATCGGAAATCAACCGTACGGATTGCCGATACAGTGCATGAAATGTAAAAAATGCGGGAATTCCCGCATTTTTATATGGTTTCCAGGTACGCTTGCATATACTGTGCAAACTGTTCATGGCCTTTTTCAGAGAAATGAACACCATCATATGCCAAGTCAATCTCCCATTGTGAGGTATCCAGAAAGGACAGGTCCATCTCGTCGGCTAACTGTTGATACATTGTATTCAGTTCAGCCATACGCTCTTGTTCAAACATCATCGCCGGTGGCGTCATGAGCAGGACATGGGCATGTTTTTTTGCGTAGGTGCATAGTTTTTTCATGCGATCCAGGATCTTTTCCAAAGAATAGCCGCAATAGATGTCATTGGTTCCCAGCATGACCGCAAAGATATCGATATCTTGTTCCAGATCCCGTTTGACCCATGTCAGATCGTCCGGTACCGTTCGTCCGTTCAACCCATCGCTCAATATGTTCCAGGTATCCAAAGATGCTTGGAGGATCATAGGCCAAGGTCGGTCATACCGTTCGCTGAACCAGCCTCTCGGATCAAAGCCATAGGTGTTGGAATCTCCATAGAATAGGATGGTTTTCATAGTACTATCTTATCACAGATTCAGCTTGCGAAATAGGTTTAGAAAGAGTAATCTCAAGGTATGCAGACTATCATTAATGAATACGTATATACCATGGACGTGGTTGAACAATCTACCCGCCTTTTTTGCCGTAAAATGAATAAATGGTATTTTATTGGTGCCTTCCTTTTTGTGGGATTTTATTTTCTATTGTTCCTGTTATTTCTTCATACCTTATTCCTGTTTATGATGGCCATCCTGGTGGTAGCTATTTATGTGGTCTTTTTCATTCGGGAACGACGTCTGATCCGTTCGGAAAAGAAAAGGATCCGTCTGTTATATCCAGATGCTCCCAAAACAAGAATTACCTTGGGAGAGTATGTGGAAGTACAGATCGGAGATACCTATAAAAAGATTGACTGGCATGCCATTGATAAGGTGGCACAATCCAAAACATGTATTCTATTGAACATGGATAACAATGTCTTTTTCCCGATCATGAAGGATGGCTTTGTACAGGGGACCAGTCAGGAGTGTATTCAATTGATTGAAACCAAGCTGAAAGCGAATAAGAATCGATAGAAGAGATACGTCTCTTCTTTTTATTTGACAAAAAGAAAAGGAATAGGTTAACTTGTATCAATAAGTGATACAAGTAGGAGGTGTATTATGACCTATTCGATGAAAGAGTGTATTAAGAAAAGAAAGAGTGTTCGTACTTTTGATGGAAGAGAATTGACTCAGGAAGATAAAAAGAATCTGGAAACTTATGTCCAGGAAATGTCTAATCCCTTTAATGTGCCGGTGACATTTCGTTTATTGGAGGCGGATGCGTATCGTTTGTCCAGTCCGGTCGTGCTAGGAACCAATCTGTATATGGCAGCCAAGGCCAAACGAATACCAGGTTATGAACTGGCATTGGGATACAGCTTTGAGAAGGCGTGCCTGTACGCGTTATCATTGGGGATCGGAACGGTAATGCTGGCAGCTTCTTTAAGTCGTGATGCCTTTGAAACAGCGATGGATGTTCAGCCCGATGAAGTGATGCCGGTAGCCAGTCCCATCGGTTATCCGGCAAAAAAGCGTTCTATTCGGGAAAATCTGATGCGTAAGGGCATGAAATCAGATGACCGGATTGCCTTTGATCAGCTTTTCTTTGACGAAGAGTATGGCAAAGGATTAGTGCCGGAAAAAGCGGGATTGTTTGCGGAAGCTTTGGAACTGGTACGTTGGGCGCCATCGGCAACCAACAAACAACCATGGCGGGCCATTGTAAAGGACAATAAGGTACATTTCTATGAAATGAAGTCTATGAAGGACAGCCCGTTAGGAGACATCCAGAAAGTCGATCTGGGGATTGCGTTGTGTCATTTTGAAATCGGAATGGATCAGAAGGGATCTTTTATGAAAGAAGATCCACAGCTGGAAACAGCCGAGATGATGGAATATATCATGACCTATGAGGTAGCCTAATGGACGCGCGATTTTCAAGTGCCGTGCATACGCTGATATTGATCTCGGAATCCGAAACACCGATGTCTTCGCAGCAGATTGCACATAGTGTAGGAACCAATGCTAGTTATATTCGAAAGCTAACGTCTTTATTGAAGAAAAAAGGAATCATCCAAAGCCGGCAGGGAGCGGCTGGATTTCGCTTGAATATGGCACCGGAGCAACTGACTTTGTACCAGATTTATCAAAGTATTTATGAAACAGACAGGGTGCATTTGTTTGATCTGCACCAGAATCCTAATGATGAATGCATTGTAGGTCGGCATATCCGACCGGTATTGGAAGATACCTTTGCGGATATTGAGAGAAAAGCATATCAGGAAATGCAGAAAACCACATTACGGGATTGTATGAATAAAATGAGAAAGGAGATTGAAAAGGAAGCATGAAAGCAGCAATATTAGAAAACTATCATAAAGATGTCGTTGTAAAAGAAGTAGAAATGCCGAAAATGGGTCCCCATGATATTTTGGTGAAGATCCATACAGCGGGTGTTAATCCTTTGGACAATATGATCATCCATAAAGAAGTGAATTTGATCGTACCTTATTCCATGCCTTTGGTAATGGGAAATGAGTTTGTCGGGACAATCGAAAGGCTGGGGACTTATGTAAAAGGGTTTCAGATCGGAGACCGGGTTTACGGAAGAATGCCTTTAAACCGGATCGGTGCTTTTGCGCAATATGCAGCCGTTGATTATCGGGCGGTTGCCAAAGTACCTGAACAGTTGAGCGATGAACAAGCGGCGACGATTCCTTTGACTGCCTTAACAGCGGTTCAGGCTTTGGATCTGATGAAGCCGAAGGAAAAGGAAACGATCTTTATTTCCGGAGGGACCGGCAGTCTGGGAGCGATGGCTATTCCGATTGCCAAGAGCTATGGATTGACCGTTATTACCAATGGAAACGGGGCGAATGAAGAAAGAATCAAACGTTTAGGGGCAGATCAGTTTATTGATTATAAGAAAACCGATTATACAGAAGTATTATCGGATGTGGATCATGTTCTTGACACATTGGGCGAAAAGGAATTGGAACGCCAATTCAGCATCCTGAAAGAAGGGGGAAACCTGGTTTCATTACGGGGCTTGCCAAATGGAGAATTTGCCGTACGAAGTAATCTGTCTTTTGTGAAAAGGGGCTTATTTACAATAGCGGGCAGAAAATATGACAAGATGGCAGCCATGAGAAAGCAGAAGTATTTCTTTCTCTTTGTACATGAGGATGGTAAAGGATTGGAAAAAGTATCAGATTTGTATCGGGCCCGTCCTTTTGAAACATCCGTAGATGGTGTATTCTCTTTGGATGAAGTGGATCAGGCATTACAGAAAGTAGCTTCCGGAGGATCTAAAGGGAAAACAATTTTGAAGATTTATTAATAAATCATTAAATATAGATGCGTATGAAGAGAAATCATATGCTTTTTTTGATACAATAACAAAAAACGGGAGGGATGATGTTATGAAGAAAAAGAATGGAATTCGGATCCTTTTCGTATGCTTTCTCGTGACAATGATCGGTCTGGCCTGGGTGACAACACAGACAACCGGAACAGCTGGGGAGGGCTACGTGTCACTAGCTAACGGCACGATCCTGGCCTTATTACCACCGGTGGTTGCGATTACGCTGGCATTGATTACCAAGGAAGTATACAGTGCTTTATTTGTCGGTATTGTGGTAGGTGCCTTGCTGTTCGCCAACGGGAACCTGGAGCTTGCGTTGAATACGATGATGTACAGCGAAGGGGGTCTGGTGACCAATCTTGCGGATATCTCCCATGCCAGCATTCTAGTGTTTGTGACAATATTAGGTGGCATTGTGGTCATTCTGAATAAATCGGGCAGTGCATTGGCATTTGGGCGCTGGGCAGATCAACATATCAAAAATCGAAGAGGAGCGCAATTGGCAACCATCCTGCTTGGTTTATTGATCTTTGTCGATGATGGATTCAACTGTATGACCGTAGGCTCAGTGATGCGTCCGATTACCGATCGTCATAATGTATCACGTGCTAAACTGGCTTATTTACTGGATGCGACGGCAGCACCAATTTGTATCATAGCACCGGTATCCTGCTGGGCAGCCGCTGTGACCTATGCGGTTCCTTCACAATTTCATATCAATGGATTCAAGATGTTTATTGAAACCATTCCATATAACTTATATGCGTTGACGACAATCGTGATGATGGTCTATATCACATGGAAACAATTTGATTATGGTCCTATGAAACTGCATGAGGACAATGCGTTAAAAGGGGATCTGTTTACTAGCGGGGAACCTCCATACAGCGAAGTGGATGCCAACGAAAAAACAGATGGAAAAGTATCCAACCTGATCATTCCGGTGGTGACCTTGATTGTCAGCGGCATTATCGGGATCCTCTATACCGGTGGATTCTTTAACGGGGAAACCTTCATTAATGCGTTTGCGAATGCAGATTCTGCCAGAGGTCTGGTATTTGGAAGTCTCTTTACATTGATCGTGACCTTTGTTCTTTATATGATCCGGGATGTGATGTCCTTCCAGGATTTTATGGATTGTCTGCCGGCCGGCTTCCGGTCTATGTGTGCGCCGATGATCATTTTGATCTTATCTTGGAATTTGTCCGGTGTCACCGGCATGCTGGGGGCTGCCGATTATATCCATGGAGTGGTTGAGGCGTCTGCCGGTTCATTGCAGATGTTCTTACCATGTATCATCTTTTTAGTATCGGTATTCCTGGCCTTCTCGACTGGAACGAGCTGGGGAACGTTCACTATATTGATTCCAATCGTTTGTTCAGTATTCTCCGGGTTCTATACGATGCTGGTGATCTCGATTGCGGCCTGTTTATCGGGAGCCGTCTGTGGTGACCATTGTTCGCCGATTTCGGATACAACGATTATGTCCAGCGCCGGAGCACAATCGAATCATATCAATCATGTCACGACCCAGATGCCTTATGCGTTTACAGTGGCTGCTGTTTCCGCTGTGGGCTATCTCATTGCCGGCATTCTTGGATATATTACAAAGGGAAATCTGGCCGTCATAGCCACACCGATTACCTTTGTGTTATTGATTCTGGTGATAGAGGTATTGCGGAAAAGAGAAACAGTGTAAACACTTTGATAAAAACATTTAACTGCCTTGAACATAAAAAAAGTGCATGGTATAATTTTCTAAACCTATGAGGAAGAGAAGTAACCGGAACGGTACCGGATAGAAAGCTCCCGGGGATGGAAACGGAGCGGGGATGTTTTGGTGAATGGACTTCTAAGGGCGCATTGAACAGAAATTAGTAGATGTTGACGGGAAACCCATCCGTTATCAATCGGGGAAGCATTGGAAGATGTAAGAAAAGAGTGGGCATCATAGATGTCAATTTGGGTGGTACCGCAGAAGTAAGCAGCTTTTGTCCCAAGGGATGGGCTGCTTTTTTATTTTGGGAGGAGGAGAAACAATGAATCAGTTGATGAAAAAGATGGTGTCTCTGGGATTGGCCGGAGCGATGACATTAGGGATGAGTGCTTGTGGTGGTTCTTCGGATAGTAATGCGAATAATTCCGATAAGGTATATAAAGTGGGAATTGTTCAATATGTGGATGATGCTTCTTTGAATCAGATTGAAAAGAATATTGAAAAGGAACTGGATGCCAAGGGTAAAGAATTAGGTGTCACCTTTGATTATAAAGATTATACATACAATGGACAGGCAGACGGCAGTGTTTTAAACCAGATTGCCGATGAGCTGATTACGGATGAAGTGGATATCATTATTCCGATTGCCACACCGACAGCACAGATCATGCAGGCTTCGACCGATGGAAAGGATATTCCGATCGTCTTTGCGGCCGCTTCTGATCCGGAAGGTGCCGGACTGGTGGAAAGCATGGAGAAACCGGGAGGCAATATTACCGGAACCAGCGATGCCTTGAATACAGAGGCAGTCTTGGATTTGATGTTGGCAGCCAATCCAGATACAGAATATGTAGGTCTTTTATATTCAAAAAGTGAGTCTGCTAGTGAAAAACCGATTGAGGATGCTAAGAAATATCTGGATGAAAAAGGAATTAAATATATCGAAAAGACAGGTACGACAACGGATGAGGTGTCCTCGGCTGCCGATGCGCTGGTTGCAGAAAAGGTCGACGCCATCTTTACACCAACGGATAATACCGTGATGACCGCTGAATTAGCCATCTATGAAAAACTGGCGGATGCCGGTATTCCACATTATTGTGGTGCGGATTCCTTTGCGTTAAATGGTTCTTTTGTGGGCTATGGTGTAGACTATGCCAACCTGGGAAAAGAAACCGCGGATATGGTTGTGGAGATCCTGGTAGATGGAGCTGATCCGGCTACCATGGGTGTGCGCACCTTTGATAACGGAATCGCAACCATCAATACGGAAGTTTGTGAAAAGCTCGGCTTGGATCTGGAAGAAATCAAGACCGCCTTTGAACCGTTGTGTACTTCGGTGGTAGAAACCGTTACAGCTGAAGAATTTGAATAAGACAAAGATCCGGCGGTCAAACCCGTCGGACTCTTGACCTGGAGGAAATATGGGAAGCTTACTATCATTAAATATCATACAGACAGCCTTGGAGGTCGGACTGATTTACTCTTTGGTTGCCTTATCTTTATTTATCAGTTTCAGTATTTTGAATATCTGTGATTTGTCCACGGATGGATGTTATACATTAGGATGTGCTGTCGGAGCCATGGTGACCATTGCCGACCATCCGTTTTTAGCTCTGTTTGCA
>DGUK01000047.1 GCA_002394635.1 Faecalitalea sp. UBA4312 | reverse complement strand
AACCTTTCTTAGGTTGACGCCATTGGCCCCGCTTTTGCGAGGCCTGTTTACTTGGGGGCTATTTAAAGGATACCAATAGCACTAAATACTAGTCCAAATACAATAATTCCCAACAAGAGAACATTTGTATTTACTTTCTTTTGAATCAACCAATATATACCTAATGTAAATACTAGAGGTAATAATTTAGGGAAAATCTGATCGATCATATCTTGAAGAACAAGTTCTGTTCCACCGGTATTAAATTGCAAAGGTGTTGTAATCGCAACCATGCTGGCGACCATTCCACCAATGACTGCTAGACCGACAACGGAAGCAAAATGCATGACACGATCCATCAAGCCTTCCTGATATAGTTTTGCGAGATATTTATTCCCTGAACGATACCCTAAGAAAGTTCCATGATATGCTGCAAGTAAAGAAGGAATTGCGAATAAAACAACGGCGAGAATTGGCCCTAAAATACTTCCTTGTTGTGCAAAAGACAAACCAATACCGAAAGTAATGATACGCAGAGTTCCCTGGAAGAAACTGTCTCCAATACCTGCAAATGGTCCCATCAAACTGGTCTTGATCATGGAAATTGATTCAGGTTGGAATTCTCCTTCCTTGGATTTTGCGTTTTGTTCTTCCATAGAAGCTGCAAGTCCCATGATAAAAGAGGTCATTTGTGGTGTACAGTTAAAGAACTCCATATGTCGCTGATACGCTTCTTTTTTTCTTTTTTCATCATTTTTATATAATTTATCAATAATAGGAGCCATCCCAAACATGAATCCCATATGCATCTGTCGCTCATAGTTCCAAGAACACATAATCGTCAAAGAATTCAGAAACACACGGCGTAAATCTCGTTTTGTGATCACACTATTTTGTTTTTCTTCCATCAGACTAAGCCTCCTTCTTAGCATACAATACTCTATCAAGCACAAATGCCAAAATTCCTGCATACATTGTTAACCCAATCAGATCCAATCCGGAATATGCTACTGTTAAAAAACCAAGTAAGAAATATGGAAACATCTTTTTAGACAGCATTGTACTCAACAACATGGCAAATCCCAGTGCAGACAATAAATTTCCAGCTACTGTTAAACCATTTGTAATCACATCTGGAATAGCCTGCACAAGTTCGGCAACCAAATCAGCACCATAGTAAATGGTTAAGAAGATTGGTATGAAATATACAAAGGCATTGAAGATAAACGACCACCATAAATGAATATGAATCGCTTTTTTGTATTTACCATTCTCAATAGCACGATCTGCCACATGAGAAAATTGTGCAATAACCATTCGCATAATGATACTTAAGAATTCACCTGCAACCGCAACCGGGATTGCAATGGTCAATGCTTCTTCGGTTGAAGCCCCAGATAAAATTGCAAATGCAGTTGCGATAATACTTCCAAATTGCATATTTGGCGGACCAGCTGCACCAATCGCAACAAATCCCATAGATATTAATTCTAAGGATGCACCCAAGGTGATACCTTGTGTAATATCACCTAATACAAACCCGGCCAATGTACTTAAAATCAAAGGTCTTCCTATATTTTGGCGTCCGATTAACCGAGAGTCAATAACACCAACGACACCGACCAGACCTAGAAGTATGGCCTTCATTAACATAATACCCCTCCCTTTCTACTTTCTTGAGATATCTTATTTACTGAAATCTGCACTTTCTATTTGAGAAGTTGGCACCATTTGGATATAGACTTTTTTACCCAAAGTAATTAAATCTTGAGTAGCCTTTAATTCCTGAGGATTCAGGAAAACAGCCTTTCCATATTGTTTAGAATCTGACTTTTTGGCAACTCCTCCAAAGTTGATCTCAGTAACTTCCGGTAATTGTTCTACCAGTTTCAAAGCTTCTTCAGGTCCTTTTATAAGAATCATAATATTTTTATTTTTCTTTTCTTCCATTAAACTTTTTAGTTGTGAAAATGGGATAATGCTTAGTTCACAATCAGTAGGTTTAGCTATACTTAAAGCCATTACACTGATAGGGTCATTAGGAACTTTATCATCTACTATGATGATATAATTAACAGACATTTGTTTCGTCCAAGAAAAAATAACCTGACCATGTAATAAACGATGATCTACTCGTACTAGTTTAATCATTTTTTATCCTCCGTTTTTAACAATTTATTATAGAATATTATACTTGTTCTCGCGTTCTCAATTATAGTCTCTAAATCAAGTTCTTCCCAAGAAACTCCATTCTTTTTGGCAATCATCAATTCCAAAACTAACGGAAGATTGATACCGGCTATCAACTTTCTGGAATCCGATAAAAATGGGAGTGCCATATTCGCCGGTGTTCCTCCTGGTAAATCCAATAAGATGACCATATTTTTATCTTTATATTTATTTTCTACAACATCTGAGATTTTATTCGAAAAAGTATCCAATGCTTCTCCAATCTCAAAAGACAACACATCCATATCATTTTGATCAATATCTAATATGAGCTGCAAAGCACTAAAATATCCTTTTGACAATGCAGCATGTGTCACCACCAACACTTCAAAAGCATCACCCATAATCGTCACCCTTTTCTATGCTTCAATCATCTTTTCCAGTACATGTATTGCTTGTTTTAAGTTTGGCAATATCTGTTGTGTCATTTCCACTTGATCAGGTTCAGGAACTTCCAAATCCTGAACCATAATGCAAGGAATATGCGCACGATACGCAGCAGTAACCCCTACTTTTGAATCTTCAAATACCAGAGCATCATGACTATTTACATCCATCTTTCTTAAAACTTTCAAATATATGTCGGGAGAAGGTTTCTTATTCGAAACTTCATCTCCACAACATATGTAATCGAATTTGTGGTACAAATTGACTCTTTTTAATCTTTCTTCCGTCAAACAGCGGGAAGTAGAGGTTGCAACTGCCATAGGAATCTTCTTTTTTGTTAAATACGATATGACTTCATAAACACCCGGTTGCACCCTCAGTTGCGTTTTTAATCGCTTTAATCCCTCTGCTCGAGCTGTTTCTAAAAATTCATCCGGTGTACAATGTCCCTGTAAATCTCGTTCAAGAATTTCTTTCACAGTATCTCCACTATGTCCAACAACCTTCATGAATAAAGAATTTCCTATGTCATCTAGTGAATATGCCTTGGCAACATCACTCCAAACTTCCTGCCAAACTCTCTCTGTATCCAATATAAGGCCATCTACATCGAAAATAACTAATTCCAGTGGCATGTACAAGTCTCCGTTTTAGTATTCCATCTGCCACATATAGCGACGAACATCCAAAGAATGTCCACGTTCAAACGCAATTGCTTCGATAAACAAACGAATCACTACTCCCGAAAGAATGGCGGCAATATATTGTTTAGCTTCTGGAGCTACTGTATCCAAATGCAAATCTTTCTGATCTAAAACTAACAGCTTATCTGTGAACTTTGTTGCGAAATCTTCGACACGCTGATCCAAATGACGCGTATTTCCAATACTCTTTACCAACATGAATGGTACATCATAATCGGTAATTTCGAATGGTCCGTGGAAATACTCTCCAGAATGAATGCATCCAGAATTGATCCATTGCATTTCCATAAACCAGCACATAGCTGTAGAATAAGCTTCACCGTAGTTGATACCACTTCCGATTGTATAAATAATTGGATCACGTTTCTGTGCCTTTGCCCAATCTTTAGCCTGTTCGGCATACTGTGCTTTGGCTTCTTCACTCAATTCTGTTAATTTTTCCAATTCTTGTAAACATACATCCCATTTCTCATTTGGTGCTAATACTTTTAACAAATTGAAAATCAAACCATAAAGAATACCTTTGTTCTTATCGGAATCACTCACATCTTTTCCCCAATCATAATGAACAGGATATTCAGCAGCTTCCCAAAGCTCCGATCCAACTAAATTGGAAAGGGCAACTGTCATAGCCCCTTTTTCTCTTGCCAATTTAGTCGCGGCAATAGTTTCCGGAGTATTTCCAGAATGTGAACAGGAAATCACCAGTGAATCTGCACAAAGATTTTTCGGTGTGTCATATACAAATTCATTTGCCGTATATACATGACTAGGTACATTAGATTCGCGGTCAAATATGTATTGACCTGCCATTAAAACTGCTTGAGAACCACCACAAGCTACAAAGTAAACTTCATTCACTTCTCCTTTGGCTTTCAAAGCCTGCATTACATTTTTAATTTGTTCTGCATGTTCTTGTCTCATAATTTTCTCCCTTTCTTAATGATTATATATCATTATAAATCTTTACATAACCTATTATACATATAACAGATAAATATGCAAGCGTTTTCATTCTTTTTTTACCAGTTTCCCTGCTCAACAAAAAAAGAGATATTTACACAAAAACGTATAAATATCTCTATCGCTTAACCTTCAATTTGTTGATATGACATAAATAGTGTCGAATCAGACAGTATTTTATAAGTACAGAGAAACGAGGTACTTATATGTTGATGAATACTAGTTCTGATTTTTTAGTCCCTTCCATTGATGAAAAACTTTGCGCTTATCAAAAAGATCGCATTTCTCAAATGATCCGTGATTATCTGGAAATCAATCAACAGATGGATCACTTTCATTTCGAATACTGTCCTAAATGTGGTCAACATCATCCCGTACTTGTAAAAGCGGGTAAAACCAAGGCTGGTAAACAGATGTTGAAATGTAATTCCTGTAAAAAACGTTTTGTCTGTGATCATGGTCAGTTGACTTACTATTCTCATCAACCGCAGTCGAAATGGAACGATCTGATCATTGAAACCCAGAATGGAAATTCGCTGCTTCACACAGCTGCTAAAATTGATGTACATGAATCCACGGCTTTTCGTATGCGTCACAAATATCTTCATTTCATCGAAGATATGGAGTGTCCCATATGTACTACATCATGAAATCGAAATGGATGAAACGTATGTGACACATTGCTGTAAAGGACGTTTTATCAAAGATCATCCCGGCAAGAAGCGGGGGACCTGTGCTTCCAGGGCCGGTTTGTCCGATGAGAAAGTGTGCATAATAACAGCAGTGCAAAGATTGGGCAAATCCGTTGCCAATAAAAGCTACGTCTGGACAGATGGACTGCAAAGTTATACAAAAGTTCTCCGAGAAAAGAAATGCACGAACAAAGTATTGAACACCTACAGTGAATACGATGCAGTCAATCATCTGAACAATGTCAATTCATTCCATTCCATGATCAAGGAGCAGTATCGGTTTTACCGGGGAGTGTCCAGCAAATACATCAACCGATATAATGCACTGTTTACATTACAGAAGGAATATCAGGGAATGGACTCACAAGAATTCCTGTTACTGATTATGAAAAGATTGAGAGGACAAGCTAGTTACTTTTTTATTCGTCAAATACGAAAAGAAGATCTTTTTAAATTTGCGATTACTTAAAAGGCTATGTCAACAAATTGGAGGTTAAGCGTTCTTATTTTATACGATGAATAAAAGCGATATTCATTCTTTTGATAAAGATCTACCCACATTTAGTACAGAAGAGCCTTATTAATTCATACTTTTCATTTAATAGAGCAGATTTTTTTATTTGTAAGTTCTAATTAAAACAGCATTTTGCTTTTACATATCCCTCAGATTCCAATTCTTCAATAGACGATGTGGTTTCTTTCATATTCTCTTTTTTTATAGAAGAAACATACTCACAATCTGGTAAGTGAATTTTCCTTGATGATGTATTCAAAATATAATCTTCCTTATTTACTGTACTACCATTATTAGAATTGTCATTAGACATTAAATGGTTATCGCCTGTCAAATGATTGATTGTAATTTGAGGTTGTTCATTGTAAAAATAGGTGCAATAGCATATTCCATTTCCATTATCTTCGACAGAAAATGCTTCTACTAATACCCCACGAGCTACCAACTCTTGATTTCTAAAATCCGGGGTTACTCGATAGAGGACATGATTTCCTGTGTCTTCTATATAGTTATGAACATCATTTTCAATAGGTATCATTTCGGTATTGCATTTTCGAGTCATAGTAATTAAATTTCTTTCTTCAGCATTTAAACCAGAATTGCTAAAAGATATTAAATGTCCACGGTTATATAAATATTTTCCTTCAACAATGTCATCATATCTAACCGTTTGCCATCCGCTTGGTTTTACCATTCCAATACTTTCTCTTTCTTCAGTAGCTAATGTATCTACACCTAACACGGAGAAAGCAACTCCACACCTACCTAAATCATCCAATTCACTAAGTTCAATAAATGATGAAGTATATGATTTTTCTTCATTTGTGAAAAAAGGAACTCCGTTATTTAATACTATTTCTGTTGAGGTTCCATCCCATTCAGGAATGTCTTTGTAAAAGTCAATACTTTCTACAGTGTTAGTATTTATTGTTTCTTGTTTTGAAACAACTGTATCAGTTGCTTGACAACCAAACAGCATAGTATTTAGAATTACAAACAATGCAATTAAACTTTTTTTATAAATTTTAATCATTCTTAATCATCTCCTTTATGTCTTTCTTCATAAAAAAAGTGTACACCATTTTCCATTCTCCTTGTGAACACTTTCTAATATAATCATAAATTATAGAGATACTTATCTTCGATCAAATGATCATATCGTTCGGTATGCCACCCACTGGGCCGTATAGCCTGCATCGATGGTCTTTTTTCTGTCGGGAACATGCTTTTATCCAGTACGGCTTCCACAGTACGGGTCCGCCCCAGCGCATCCAGCTCACTGTATGATTGATATGGTTTTGAAGTCAGGTCTTTTTCATCAAAATCCGGCTTATTGCCATTTATTTCCACATACGGGCTACCACTATACGGCTGGACTTGCTCAAGATCCAGATCTGGTTGTGCAAAATAATCTGGTAAAATCTGATAGGCAAAAAAAACCAGGGAACCCAGCAGAACAAACACAAACAGAAAACGGACTATTTTACGAATGGTTTTCATCGGGCACAGACTTTCTCCAGCAGATTTCTGGCCGCTTGTTCATTATAATAACGGGGAACCGGATAATTGCCATGGCATTCCCGGAAAGCTTGTTTTATCACGATCGGAATATCTTCTTCCGGAAAGTTTTCCACATAAGAGGGTATCCTTCCCTTTTTATTCAATGTGTGGATCGCATCGATCAGCTCCATCGCATTGGCAGCGCTGTCTTTATCTTTTTGTCCTATTCCACACTGAATAGCCAGGGACGACAGCTTTTCGTCACACACCGGTACATAGTATTCCATCACATACGGTAACAGTACAGCGACCGCCTGTCCATGAGGGATATGATAACGGGCTCCGATGGCATGGGCATATGCATGCACATAACCGACATAAGCACGGGTAAAGGCCAGACCGGCAAAATAGGCAGCGATCAAAAGATCCTGGCGCAATCTTTCATTTTGTCCATCTTCCAGCAAGTATGGCAGTTTATCCAGGATCAGACGGATAGCCAAAGTGGCATAACGATCCGTTGTCTTTGTCGCATAGGTGGACACATATGCTTCCAAGGCATGTGTCAAAGCGTCCATCGCCGTCTGTGCAGTAATGGATGCCGGAAGAGACATGGTCAGCTGACTATCCAGCACCGCATAATCCGGTACCAGCTTCAGATCAAGGATCTGCCTTTTCAAATGGCTTTGATCATCGGTAATGACCGCTGCCACTGTCCCCTCACTGCCAGTGCCTGCTGTTGTCGGGCAAGCTATCAATAAAGGCGGCTTATGATGGATCTTCATCGTACCGAAGATATCCCGGCATTCCTTTTGTTCAGCCAGACAGCCACAGACAGCTTTGGCAGCATCGATGACCGAACCACCGCCGATAGCCAGCACTGCCTGGCAGCCCTGTGCCTTTTCTGTCAGTTGATCAATGCATGTCGTCCCCGGATCGGAGGGAATCTTGTGAACCAACACAACATCTTTATCCATCAAACCTTCCAGGATCTTATCAAGAGCCCCGCTTTGATAGACTGTATGGCTGGAAAAAATACAGATCTTATGAATACTATCCTTTTTTAGAAGATCCAATATTTTAAATCGGCTGTTTTTTCCATATATAACTTTTGGATACGGGATCGGCAAATGGGTCATCACAGGTTTTCGAACATTCAATTTCCATTCATACCTGTTCATGTTCATACTCCTTCATGGAATGAATGGCTTGACGGGAGAGCGGGAATAAGACAATCAGATTAAAGATCGTCATCATGCCGATACCAACATCCCCTAGATCCCAAACGATCGTATATTCTGCCAATCCGCCGATAAACAACATCACCAATGCGATCCATTTGTAGATAGTCTGACTGATCCAGTTGTCTCCAAACAGATAAGCGACATTACTACGGGCATAGAACAGAACGCCGATAAAGGTCGAAAAGCTGAACAGCCAGAGGATCGTAGCAATAAATACACTGCCAAATGGACCAATGTGCCATTCAATGGCAGCCTGCAGCAGATCCATTCCTTCCAGTCCGGCGGTTACATTAGCAGGAACCATCAGGATGATAAAGGCAGTGCACGAACAGATGACAAGGGTATCGATCAAAACACCCAGAGCTTGCAGATATCCCATTTCAGCTGGATGATCACATTGTGCACTGGCTGCTGAACATGGTGCAGAACCAGAACCTGCTTCATTAGAAAACAAACCTCTTTTGACCCCGTTCATCAATACAGCGCCCATTCCGCCGGCAGCCACCTGGCGCAACCCGAAGGCTTCCTGGAAGATGCGTCCAAACACGGATGGAAGGACCGTGATGTTTTTCAAGATAAGAACAACAGTCAACAAGAAATAAAGACCGGCCATAACCGGCACCATGATATCCAGCACTTTGACGGTTGTATTCTTTCGCAGGACAATGACGGCCGCCAGGATCACCAGTATTACGGTTGTCCAGATCGGCGGAATCGAAAAGGCATTCTCAAAAGCCGAAGACACTGAATTCCCGATTACCTGGCTGATTCCAAACCAGCAGATCAACCCCGAAATCGCAAACAAGCACGCCAGAATGGAATAGCGGTGCCGGGACCCTTTTTTTCGATCCACATAGGCATGGATGTAATACGCCGGTCCACCTCGGTAGCCTCCGTATAATGGATCCCTCTGTTTATAGATCTGTGCCAGCGTCGCCTCGATAAATGCGGTCGAAGCACCGATAATAGCAGTCACCCACATCCAGAAGACAGCACCGGCTCCTCCGGCAGAAACAGCGGCGACAACACCGACCAGATTGCCCATGCCGACACGGGTTGCCGTGGAAACGATCAAGGATTGAAGGCCGGATAATGCCCCTTGTTCCTTTGATTTGCTCCCAATGGTCAACCGGATCATCGTTGGCAGCTTTCGGATCGGTAATACCCGGGTACAGATCGTAAAATAGATTCCTGTCGGAATCAACAGGACGACCAATAATGGAATACCCATCGACCCGATATAAAAAAGATCTCCCCACAGAAATCCATACAATGTTTCAATTATATTCGCAATCATACCACATCCCCCCTCACCTTAATCAGTATACAAGATATTTGGAAAAGAAAAAACCTCAGAAATTCTGAAGCTTTTTGTTCCCTCGTTTATGCCTCTTGTTTCCAGGAAGCATCCAGAGCAAAGTTATGCATCAGCGGGCCGGATCCCTTTCCTAGATCCAACATTGCCTCTAATGCCAGCGATACATACTCCTTGGCTTTCCCGATGGCCTGATCCAATGGATATCCTTTAGCCAGATTGGACGCAATAGCGCTGGATAACGTACATCCGGTTCCATGTGTATTCGGATTGTCGATCCGTTTTCCTTTAAACCAGATCGCCTCTTTCATTTGCGGTCCATAGAGAACATCATTGGCATCATTGATCCGGTGTCCACCCTTGACCAAAACCGCACAACCATATTGCCTCTGCAGTTTCATAGCTGCCGTTTCCATATCCGCTTCTGCCCGAATGCACAGTCCGGTTAAGATTTCCGCTTCCGGAATATTCGGTGTGATGACCGTCGCGATAGGCAGCAAA
>DGUK01000096.1 GCA_002394635.1 Faecalitalea sp. UBA4312 | reverse complement strand
ACATTAAAGGAAGAATAGATTACATATGGCGCAAGCTGATACGCATGAACCAGCTCGACAATCCTTTGTTCCATGTCTGGATACTCCACCACACTGTTTTTTAATTCAATATCGATCATCAGCCCGTTTTTCTGACAATATGGTTTCAATGTATCAAAGACCTCCTCGATCGTAGGGATCCTCTGGGTATCACTGCCTTTTATATGCAAGGATCGTAATTCCTCCAATGTCAGATCTTTCACATATCCTTTTCCGTCGGTTGTCCGGTTGACTTTTTCATCGTGTATCACTACCATTGAACCATCTTTTGTCATCTGGATATCCAGTTCAATACCCGTGATATCATACTGGCAAGCTTCTTTAAATGCCTGTATCGTATTTTCCGGATACAGACCGCTCAATCCTCTATGAGCCCAAATATTCATAACAGGTCTCCTATCTAATACTACTATTTTACTCATATTTCATAAAAAAACGAGAAATTTGTAGTGGACCTGCTACAATCTTCCCGTTATCTTTTGACAGAATTCCTGGATCTGTGCATCCGTTTTTTCTTTGTTCTTTAAAGGGCTCGTCAAGCTCAGCGTGTCAACAATCAGATTGCCGGCCATCATTTCCGTTACATTGATCATTGCCTTTTTGGCATTTCCACTGGCTGACGTCGCGATAATATAGACATTCTTATCCTTAAATGGATATGTTTTCAAGCACATATCAATGGCAGGGGGACATGTACCGGCCCATACAGGGAAAGCAATCAGAATCGTATCATATGCCCGGACATCTGCCTGTAAGGCGTTCATACGAGGATCCTCTTTTCGCAAGGCACTCTTTCCTCCATGAAGGAATTTTCCCAGCCCTTTCTTTGGCGGCTCGTTCATCACGGTCAATCGTTCCGTATCAATATCCAGATACTCCTTGAATTTAGAAGCCACATAGTCTGTATTTCCTTCAAAAGAATAATAAATCATTAAAGCGTTCATATCCTTTATCCTCCTGTACAAAGGATATCATATTTTTCGGATCCTTTTCTTCCTTATTTTGATAAAGAAAAAGACCGCATCTCTGCGATCTTGTTGATCTATTGAACGATCTTAAATTTCTTTTTCGGGGAATAGGTTGTATGTAACAATTTTTCCGCAATTTCACTTCCCGGTTCTCCCAGAAAATCCTCATACAGCTTCTGCAGCTGTACATTATCCATGGATACTCTTTTTTCCTTAAACCGGTCTTCATCGTACAATGCTTTCATGCGACGGTCTTTATATGTGTAACCAATAGTACCATGCTTCTTACGAGCAGATACGATGGACTGGCCTCCACCATTGATACATCCGCCAGGACAGCCCATGATTTCAATGAATACGTATTTAGAGATACCAGCACGAACATCTTCCAATAATGGTTTAGCACATGTCATGGAAGACGCAATCGCAATCCAGATTTTTTCTCCGTTCAGATCAATCTGAGCCTCCTTTACACCGGCCATACCACGGCATTCCATAAAATCAACACGCTCTAAAGGCTTGTTTTCGAGTTTCTGTTTGACAGTTCGTAACGCTGCTTCCATCACACCACCGGTTGCGCCGAAGATAACGCCGGCACCGGTATATTCACCCAGAAAATCCATATCGAAATTTTCATCTTCCAGAGCATCCAGTTCATCGATTCCGTACATCTTGATCAGCCTTCCGGCTTCACGGGTCGTCAATACAGCATCTACATCCGGATAGTCACCGGTTTCGCATTCCGGACGACGAGCTTCTGATTTCTTGGCAATGCATGGCATGATCGATACCACAAAGATCTTAGATGGATCAACGTTGTGTTTCTGTGCCCAATATGTCTTACAAATAGCCCCAAACATCATATGGGGTGATTTAGCACTGGATAAGTGCGAAAGCAGTTCCGGATACTGGTATTCAACGTAGCGGACCCATCCTGGTGAACACGATGTAAACATTGGTAATGTACCTCCGTTCTGGATCCGTCGCAGCAATTCACTGCCTTCTTCCATAATGGTCAGATCAGCCCCGAAGTTGGTATCATAGACTCTGTCAAAACCGCAGCGTTTTAAAGCCGCCACCATCTTTCCGGTTACCAAGGTACCGATCGGAAGACCGAATTCTTCGCCCAGAGAAGCGCGGACAGCCGGTGCTGTCTGACAGATGACGATCTTGTCCGGATCGTTGATGGCCGTAATGACGCTATGGATTTCTTCCTTTTCTGTCAATGCACCAACCGGACAGGCAATAACACATTGTCCACACTGCATACAGTTTACATCATCGAAGCTTCCGTTATAGACTGGTCCACAAATGGTTTTGAATCCTCGATTCTGTAAGCCTAGGATCCCGATTCCCTGTACATTGGCACAGGTACCAATACAACGTTCACATAATACACACTTGGACGTATCACGAACGATGCCCCAGCTGGCATCCTCATATGTAGGTTGTGTATGCTCTCCTTCAAAACGATTTTGTCGAATCCCGAGCTCGGCACACAGCCTCTGCAGCTCACAGTTTGTATTTCGTTTACAAGACAAGCAGTTCTTATTGTGATTGGACATGATCAGCTCTACTGTCGTCTTCCGGCCACGTATAGCACGTTCGGAGTTTGTCCAGACCTCCATTCCTTCCGATACCGGCGTGGTGCACGCAGATAACAGAGCTCTTGCTCCTTTCACCTCTACCAGACAAACCCGGCAGGCACCGGTACGAATTACATTTTTCAAATAGCACAAAGTAGGAATCTGAATACCGGAACGATTCGCCGCATCCAGGATAGTATCGCCCTGCTCGGCAGTAATAAACTGGTTATTTATCTTAATATGTACTTCAGCCATAGGAGTTCCCCCTGCTAGTTTCTTTCAATTGCCGCAAACCGGCAGTTTGACATACATAAACCACATTTGATACATTTCGAAGGATCGATCTTATAAACTTCCTTGCCCGGCTTCCCGGTAATCGCTTCGGCCGGACAATTACGTGCACATAATGAACACGCACGACATTTGGTCGGATCGATGGAATATGTCAACAAATCCTTACATACATGTGCTGGACAACGTTTTTCCAGAATATGTGCTTCATATTCTTCCCGGAAATAACGCAGCGTTGAAAGGATCGGATTCGGCGCCGTCTGTCCCAGACCACATAATGCCGTATCCTTGATTTCCCGACACAGTTCTTCCATTTCATCCAGCATATCCATCGTACCTTCCCCGGCAGTGATTTTCGTCAACATTTCCAATAAACGTTTGGTACCGACACGACAAGGGGTACATTTTCCGCATGATTCATCACAGATGAATTCCATATAGAAACGGGCAACATCCACCATACAGTTATCTTCATCCAATACGATCATGCCACCGGAGCCCATCATAGAACCGGCCTCTATTAAATTTTCATATGTAATTGGGGTGTCCAGTTCTTTTTCGGTCAGACAGCCACCAGAAGGTCCACCGGTCTGTACAGCTTTAAACTTCTTTCCGTTTGGACATCCACCGCCAATATCATAAATAATTTCCCGTAATGTAGTTCCCATCGGTATTTCCACCAATCCGGTATTATTGATTTTGCCTCCTAACGCAAAGACTTTGGTTCCTTTGGATCTTTCGGTCCCCATCTCTGCGTACCATTCCGGTCCGTTTTTAATGATCTGGGCTATGTTGGCAATCGTTTCCACATTGTTAATGGAGGTAGGTTTTCCCCAAACACCAGCTACAGCTGGGAATGGTGGTTTTGGACTTGGCATGCCTCGTTTTCCTTCGATCGAAGCAATCAATGCCGTCTCCTCTCCACATACAAACGCACCGGCACCTAGCCGGATCTCCAGATCAAAATCAAATCCAGATCCTAAAATATTTCTTCCCAGAAAACCCATTTCCTCTGCTTGCCGTATGGCTATACGCAAACGGGATACCGCAATCGGATACTCTGCCCGAATATAGATATAACCGTGATGTGCCCCTACAGCATACGCCATGATGATCATGCCTTCCAGGATTGCATGAGGATCACCTTCCAATAAAGAACGATCCATAAAAGCCCCCGGGTCCCCTTCATCTGCATTGCAGATGACATATTTTTCATTGCCTGGCTGGTTCTTTTCAAACTGCCATTTTACCCCGGTCGGGAAACCGGCGCCCCCACGCCCACGCAAGCCGGATGCCTTGATCTGATCGATCACATCCTGTGGTGTCATCTCATTCAATGCGTGGAACAATGCTTCATATCCATCCACCGCAATATATTCATAAATTTCTTCGGGATTGATACGTCCACAATTTCTTAGCGCAATTCGCTTTTGTTTTTCGTAGAATCCAATCTTATCGATATCATAAATCTTAGAGCCATCAATACGACTGGTATCAAACATCTGCAGATCCTGAATGATCCGCCCACCGATCACATGTTCCTGCACGATCTGCTTTGCGTTGTCCGGTTTAACATGGGTATAAAATACTTTATCCGGATAGATTGCAACGATAGGGCCCTTTTGACAAAAGCCAAAACATCCGGTCTTGATGACCCTTACACGGTCCGACAAATCGGCTTCTTTGATTTCTTCGTTCAGCTGATCGATCAATTTTGCGGATTCTCCTGCTGTACAGCCGGTACCGGCACAGACAAGAATATTCATATGTTGATCTTCTTCGGTCAAGGAAATTTTGTCATCCAGTCGCAGCTGCAGATGAATTCTTTCTTTTTCACGGATCTTCCGTAGCGTTTCCAACGTTCTGATCTTTTCTGTCATGATGCACTCTCCGTCGTTCTTTCCTCTTTTATTATGCGACGAATCTCATCGGTAAAATTAGTTCCAAGCAAGGCATTTCCATAAACTTTGCCATCAATAATACAAACCGGTGCCAGTCCACATGCTCCCAGACATCGCGTAGCATCCAGTGAGAATAATCCGTCTGCACTGGTTTTGTTTACCTGTGCCCCCGTCAACTTTTGAACTCGGTCAATCAGCTGTTGCGCACCTTTTACATAACAAGCGGTACCCAAACAGACATTAATGACATGCCGTCCTTTTGGCTCGGTGGTAAATTGTGCATAGAACATCACAACTCCATATACTTCGGCTACACTGCTGTTGGTTGCTTCCGCAATCTTTTCCATGGCTTCAAAAGGAATATAGCCCAGTTCATTTTGAACCTCATGCAGCATCTCAATACATGGACCCGCCTGATTTCTGTGCCTGGCTACAATTGCATCAATTGTGGCAAGCGCACTTCCATTTAGTTTTTCCATTTTCGCTCCTCTCATTCATTGCATGTATTGATATAAAATAGTCACATCTTTACTTAACTATAACAAGCTTTTTATCATTAATCTTGTGTTAATTTTTAAAACGGTTTGATGTTTCTAACTCATTGTGCATAAAAAAAGACATCCTTTACGATGCCTTCATTTCTTCTATTGTTTTTCTGCGCGTATCCTCACAATATGCTTTGATTTCCAGACTGTTGACAAAGTTGTCAAAAACGTGTTCTCCCTTGTCCTCAATAAATTTTTTGACTGGACAGACCACACGTACCGCATTAGTCTGGTTAAAGAACATCAGCTGTATGGGAACCTGCATCGTCTGTGAAACACCGGATACGATCAATACAGCCCATTCTTCCTGCAACCCCGGCGTCATGCGTACAATATTTCCATAACGTTTTACATCTTCCAGCCATTCCACTTGCTCACCGTTGATTTTTCCACTGGCAACCCTCTGTAAATCGTTTCCGATAAAGTCAGTGTTGATCATGATCTGTACTGCATCGAGCATAAACTTATATCCATATTTCCATGTCGTTGCATAATCTACGACCTGAAATTCACCTTGTTCACTTATCCCTTTAAAAATCATCTCTAGATCCTCCCCGAAACACTACTCATATCATACTTTATCTGAAAACAATTGAAAAGAAAAATAATTGGTATCTCCTCTGTATTTCGAGATTGAATATTCGATCCTGCGATTCTGTCGATCAAATCCCACCGAATGAAAATAGAACATCGGGTCCGCCTGGTCAATATCCAGAAGATCGGCAGCCGTGGCATCGGCTTTGATCGTCTCCATCTTTCTTTCCATACGATAAATTGGATTCTTACACTCTTCAAAATAATCATATAAGCTCTTTGTGGTCATATCTTCCTTTTCCAGATCCGGATAGAGCGACCAAGGAACATAGGTTGTTACGATCACATTGGGCTGTTGGTCAATATAGCGCAGACGTACCAGTTTATAGACCATATCGGATGGGTTGAGATGCAGCTGGGTGCTGACCTCGATGTTCGGTTTTTCTTTTTTGAAAGACAAAACCGTAGTTTTTGAATGAAAGCCGTTCTTCACCGCTTCGGATTCAAAATTGGCAATCGTCTGTACAAAATTCTGCCGGATCTTCGGTGCACATACGATAGTTCCTCTTTTTTTTCGCTTTTCCAGATATCCATCATCCACCAGCAGCTGAACAGCCTGTCGTATGGTAGGCCGGCTGACCTGGTACATCTCGGCCAGTTCAAATTCCGTTGGAATGGTGCTTCCCTGTTTATAAACACCTGTATTGATCTTTTCATAAATATCTTTGCTGATTTTCCGGTACATTGCTTCCATAAATATTCTCCTAGCATTATTGTAAAGAATTATTTTTATTATGTCAACTTTTATGTAATATAATTATAGATTTATTTTGATTTTAAATTGACATATTGTTTACATATATGATAATTTAAACCTAGAAACAGGAGGATCCAAGATGAAAACATATACATTGGATGATTTTGCGCAACTCATCGATCATACAAACTTACACGCCGATGCCAATGACCAGGCTATGGCCCAATTATGCCAGGAGGCCAAGGATCATCATTTCCGCATGGTTGCTATCAACCAGGTGCAGTCCCGCCGTTGTGCCGGGTATCTGAAAGGGACGGATGTACATGTAGGAGCCGCTATCGCTTTCCCTTTAGGACAGACATCCATTGCGTCTAAATGTTTTGAAACGCAGGATGCGATCGATAACGGAGCCACCGAAATTGATTATGTCGCCAATCTGACCGAGGTGAAAGAACACAACTGGGACTATATCAGAGAAGAGATGGAAAAAATCGTCACTATCTGTAAAAAGCACGGGATTCCATCCAAGGTCATCTTTGAAACGTGTTATCTGACAAAAGAAGAGATCATAGAAATGGCTAAGATTGCCAAGGAAGTACAGCCAACCTTTATTAAAACCAGTACCGGATTCGGTACAGCCGGTGCAACGGTAGAAAATGTACGACTGATGAAAGAAACCGTTGGCGATGCCGTAAAAGTAAAAGCTGCCGGAGGCATCCGGGATGCCAATACCTTCCTAGCCATGATCCAGGCCGGTGCCGAGCGAATCGGAACAAGCTCCGGGGTAAAAATCATCAAGGAGCTGGAAGTCCGAATGGACGGTAAGGAATCCATGGAGGTTTGATATGAAGCCTTTACTTCAAAAAGCTTTTAAATATGAAACCATCTGGGCTGCCGGAAACGTTTCCCGCAAACGCGGCTATGAAAAGAACTACGGTACCTGGTGGGAAATATCCGCCCATAAAAGCGGTCAATCTACCGTAACCAATCTAGAAGGCAATCCGACATTAGGCGAAGTGATCGATACCGATATGGAAGGTATCCTGGGAAAAGGATTTACATACCGTGAAATGTTACGAACAGCCTTTCTGGATGCTGGTGATCATTTAAGCATTCAGGTCCATCCAGGCTTTGAATACGCCCGTGAGCATTCTGATGATTACGGAAAATACGAAACGTGGTATATTGTAGATGCAAAACCAGATGCCTATCTGGTGGCAGGAACAACCATCCCGGATGAAAACACGATCAAAGAAGCATTTGAGCATGGATCCATTGAAAAATATTTAAAAAAATGGCCTGTCAAAAAAGGCGATTATATTACGATCCCGATTGGTACTTTGCATGCCTTGGGAGCCGGTATTACTGCTTATGAAATCGGGACCAATTCTGATACTACCTATCGTTTCTACGATTATGACCGAACCGATGCCAATGGAAGAAAACGCCCTTTGAATGTGAAAGAAAGCTTTGATGTCGTTCAGTTTACAAATACCCCACATTTTGAATCTGCACAAAACCATTCACGTCGCATCGGAGATACCCCTTATTTTACCGTCGATGAGCTCTTCTTAGACAAATCGACCACTTTACAGACAGAAGGTGCTTTCTTCCTGCTATTGAATCTAGGGAAAGATCTGAACATAAAATGGAACGATGAATCGATTCCGGTAGCGGAATGGGGCAGCGTTTTTATCCCGGCCAATGCCGGACAAATAGAACTTCCAAAAGATGCACACCTATTGATCAGTCGACCCAGAAAGGAAAAACAATGAAAACAATTTTAGTAACAGGGGCTAATGGATATTTAGCCAGCTACATTCGCAAAAAGAACATTGATTCATTTCAATGGATCTGCATGACACGGAAAGATGCCGATTTAAGCCAGCCTGAACAAGTTCGAGCCTTTGCGGAAAGCCAGGACTTTGATATCTGTTTCCATACTGCCGCCAATGCGACGACCGCCATCTGTGAGCAGCAGCCGGAATTAGCGCATAAGATCAATGTGGAATCCACCAAAGCTATCGTAGATGTATGCAAGGAGAAAGGAGCCCGCCTGATCTTTTGTGGTACTGAGCAGTCCTTTAACGGAAAAACCAGTGAAGGTCCTTTTACCGAAGAAGATTCCCTGCAGTCTGTAACGGTTTACGGGCAGAATAAAATTGAGTGTGAGCAATATATCCAAAAGGAACTGTCCGACTATATCATCCTCCGTTATTCCTGGATGATGGGTTTATCTTTTGATGGTATCAAGGCCAGTCCAAGCATCGTTAAAAATGTCATGACAGCCCTTCTGCATCAAAAACCAACTCTGTTTACATGCAACGAAAAACGTGGTTTTACCTATGCCAAGAAACTGGCAGAACAATTTCAGAAGATCACCGAACTGGAAACCGGCATCTATCATGTTTCCTCTTCCTATGATAAATCCACGTATGAAGCAGCTGTCTATACAGCCGAACAATTAGGAGCCAGCAAACAAGCCATAGAACAATATATTCTTCCGAACCATGAGAGATATGCAGACCGCTTCCGTGATTACCGTCTAAATGCAGATAAACTAGCAAAACACGGGATCACCTTTGGTACATTTGAGGAAAACCTGGAAGAGCTGTTAACCGATTTCGGATGGAAATAAAGAGAACCGGGAAAAAATTCCCGGTTTTTTGTCGTCATTTCATTCTTTCGTAGTTGTAAATGACAGTCACATCTCCTTTCTTAGCCATTCCAGCTTCTTTGACTGTCGTATAAGATGCAGATGCCGACCCAATACTTCCTTTTTATCGCACTATCTGCATCTTTTTATAATGTCTTTGATTTCCTGTCTTGCCTGAAGTCCTTCCGGTGTACGTACCTGTGGCCAACAATGCATCATATCCTGTCCCAAATGCATCTCTAGATCGATAGCGCAGTCTTTTGCGTGCTGTATCAGATCCGGTGTATAAGCCGAGAATATTTCGGCCGTTCCATAAAAAACATCCATGGATGGAAAGTTCGTCCAGTCATAAGACAATGTATCGGCCAGATAATTCAATTCCGGCGAACCCCTCATCAAAATATCCTTGATTCCTCTACAAAATTTAATAGGAATCAAATGGTCCGTCTTCTCTTTTTTCTTCATTCGATCAATCTGCTCGGCTGTCGGCGGTATGCATAAACCCGGTGATATCATGATCAGATGGGCCGGATACGGCAGCTCCAGCCGATTTTCCTTGATGTACATACAGATATACAGACAATTGGCTGCGCCGGAAGAATTCCCCATAAACAGAATCTGCTGTGCCGGCCATGTTTCCAGCATGGTCCGATACACCGCCATCAAGCTTTCTATCATTCCCCGCATGGAAAAGCGAGGTGCCAGCGGATATAAAGGAAACCAGATTTCGCTGTTGGTCGCATTGGCATAGTCTACCAAATTATCATAGTCTTTTTCATCCGGCGATAAGATAAAACCACCTCCGAAAAACATCAGTATCGCTCGCTGCGGTTGTCCGTTGATCTTTTTGGCAATAACACAGGGCCGTCCCCCGATCCTCTCGATCCGATAGTCACATTTTCCTTTTAAATATCTTTCCTTGACTTTATCGCTCTGCATCTTTCCAAGCAAAGATACTCGCGTTTCTAAGCTTTTTCCTTCCGCATTTAACAGCTGTTTAATAGGCAGTATTCCTATTAATCCGTTATTCAGCTGGTATTGTATACTTGTAGACATGCTTATTTACCTCGTATATATTCTTCTATTTCCTCCACATATGCCTTTGTGTGCCATGCCATATATTCACAATGACCCATTTCTTTTCTTAAAACCGGTTTTACCTTCGGCCAATAGGTCCGTAATCCTTTTTTCGATAGCAAGTAGTCCGGATCCTTCTGGCCGTATTCCAGATGGATCTTGTTCTGCAGATCCTCGGACAACGGTGTCAAATCATAATGACAACACGCCCAACAGATATGGATGATATCGGTATCGGACATCTTTATAAAGTTTTCCTTCATGATCTGTCCGAATCGAGGTCCATAGGACTGGATCAGATGCCTGGCCTTCTGTGTTGGATCTTTCCGCAGCTTTCGGGCCTTTTTTAAAAACATCCGTCGCATTCCTATATCCGCTATCCACGCATTTTTATGAAGCGCTACCCCATCAAACCAGATTTTGTCGATTGTAAAAGACGGATCCATCATAAGCCGGTAACCGACCGCGACCCCCATGCTGGCGCCATACAACAGACGGATATGGGTCTTGCCCTTTTTTCGCAAAGCCTGTTTCAGACTTTCGGCTTCCTGGTCCGCACTCAGATAGGTAGAAGAGTCTCCATGCCCTCCCTGATCCGGCGCAATGATATAATAATGCCCTTTCAGATGTTCTGAGAAAATTTCATAAAGATCCTGTCCTGTAATTTCCATCGGATGTAATAAAAGAATTGTTTCATCCTCTGGATTTCCGTATTCATGTATAAACATATTCTTCCTCCATTAGTTAGTTGTCACTAATAGTATACCCCTGTTTTGTATATTTGTTGATGATCTGAAGAACAGAATATTGATACGATGGTCCAAACAGATTCAGATGATTCAGTAAATGATACAGATTGTAGAGATCTTTTCGCATCGGATATCCGTCATCCCATCCATAGGCTTCAAAATAAGCTTTGTAGAAGGCCGGAGGATATCCTCCGAAAAGTTCGGTCATGGCTAGATCCGCTTCATGACAACCTACATAACATGCCGGATCGATCAGCCAAGCTTTTCCGTCTGAACCAGTCATGAAATTTCCTGCCCATAAATCGCCATGTAACAAAGAAGGATGGGACGGCTCTATCAGATAGTCGCTCAGATGTGCTAACAAGTATTCCATCCTCTGTTGCAATGAGGTCTGGAAATAATGAGCAGCTCGTTTCCATTGTGGCAGCAGACGACACGTTCGAAAGAATTCGATCCAGCTGTCACATGAAGTATTGATCTGTATACCAGCACCTATATAGTTATCTTCAAAAAAACCATAGGTCCCGCCCGGCACAAAACGGGAAGTGTCCACTTTGTGCATTGCCGCTAATCTCGTTCCGAAATCTTCCCAATATCGTTTGATTTTCGTTTGCGGTTCTATATATTCCATAAGCAAGAAAGCATGATCCCCGTCCGTTCCGATGCCATATACTTCCGGTACAGACAAGGTCTTTGTATCCCGTATAACCTGCAATCCATGGATCTCTTTCGCAAAAAAGGATAAGCGTTCCCGGCGGTTTTGTTTCATGAATACCTTTGATCCATCGGAAAGCTCCAAAACAAAAGCCGCATTGATATCACCACCGGCAACACTACGCCGCCGGACGATCTGCACTGATCCATACAGATCTTGTATTGCCTCTTTCAAAGAATAATACATGATTCCTCCTAATATATGGTCTTCGGTATGTCCTCCAGACCATACTCATCCATAAACATATCCAGATCCCGATCATTTCGTATCAAAAGAACCCCTTCAAAATGACCGGTTTCCTTATTTTGAAAGCCGGCGGTTTCTTCGCCGGTACAAATGCTTTTACGAATGACCGGCACCTGCTTTTCGTGATCGTATTCTTTTCTCTTCTTTTTCTTAAAAAAACGCATCGTACCACCTTCTTATCCTTATCTTACCATGATTAAAAAAAGATATACCCAAAGAGCATATCTTTATGTTACAAGCCTAGAATCGTAATCACAGATTCCTTTTCTATTCCTTTTTTCACCCACCGGTTAATCTCATAAACAGCCGCACAAATGGGGCCGCCGACCCGGGTTACATTATGAACAAGCGTATCCCATTGATCTTCATCCACTTCCGTAACCCCATAGGAATCATATTCAGGGTTCACTTCTTTGATATAGCGGTCAAAATCAATCTGATCATCCATATCCGCACTCAGATACATAGATGTTTCGTTCCAGTAACTCGATCCATCCCACTGTCCATTAACGAATTCGAGATAATCCGTTCCCTCAAACTCGTTGATCGTTTTGAAATAGACAGTAATGGAATCCATGGCAGTTGATTCATTGATATAGTTTTTAAACGGATAGGATATCCGGCGACCGAATTTCATCCAGGCTTCCGGCTGATCTTCAAAACCGGTTTCCATGGCATTTTTTAATGCTTCGTGTACATCGGCATCGCCTTTCTCAAAGAGATCTTCCATGAAAGATATATATTCTTCGGCCGTTTCCAACTGTCCGTCATCCAGCTGTTCGATCAAAGGAAGCACAACGGACTGTTTTAACAATTCATCGATTTCCATCTCTTCCGGTCCGTTGCCAAATAGAGACTTTACTTGTTCTATACAATCATTTACATTCATACTTTTTCTCCCGGCTGTTACTTTGCCTTTTTCTTCTTTGTCTTGTTCCTTGGAACAGGCTCATCCTTATACCTGGATGACAGGAATAAAAATAAAATTCCCGCCACAATCAACAAGGCGCCCAAAGCCCAATTATCTACAACCAGAATACAGCCTGCAGCGGCAATAAATTCCAACAAAGCTGCTTCTATCAGTATTCTTTTTTTCATCGTGGTGATCCTCCACTCCTATTTTATAAAAAACCAGAGAAGAATGCACCTGTTGTTGCGGAATCTTTTTCCCCATTTTACTTAGATTTTACATTTCTTATATATACTTTTCACAAGGGATTCATAGTATAGGATTAAATCAGTCTATACGAGGAGATTTAGGTATGAACATATTATCTGTATTACAACTATTGGGAGGCGTGGGGCTCTTTCTATATGGAATGAATTTAATGGGAAGTTCTTTAAAGACCCTGGCCGGTGGAAAGCTGTCCAAAATTTTAGAGCGTTTGACCACCAGTAAGAAAAAAGGCGTCGGAGAAATCAAGGGATGGGCCTTGGGAACCGGTGTTACCGGTATCATTCAGAGTTCGGCGGCGACAACGATCATGCTGATTGGTTTCGTAAATGCCGGCATCATGACTCTGGCCCAGGCGATCCCGGTGGTATTCGGAGCCAACGTCGGTAGTACCGTAACAGCGCAGATCCTGCGTTTAGGAGATTTAGGAGCCGGTTCCATCATTCTTCAATTATTGAAGCCGTCTTCCTTTGCGCCGTTGTTAGTGGGTATCAGTGCTTTTATTCTGTTATTTTCAAATAATAAAAAA
>DGUK01000051.1 GCA_002394635.1 Faecalitalea sp. UBA4312 | reverse complement strand
CACCTGTATTTCCCGTATCCTTGCTTAAAATCTCTCCATGGATCCCATGATACATCATCACCGGGACATTGCCGGATTCATCCACGTGATACTTTCGATACTGCTTTGCGGTTGTCAATACCACCTTGTCTTTTTTTACTTCCTGCTGTTTGACCTCCTTCGGCGGAAACAGAGCATGAAATAAAAAAGAAAGGATCGCCCATAACAGTATCATAACGGCCAGACAACCGGCAGCCAGTATACAGATGCGGATCCTTCGTTTACGCTTGTTTACTCTTTTTGCCATTTCTTCTTCCCCTTACTTAATATCCCCATAAATTATATATCAAAAATACAGCCAGGATACAAGTACAATTCATTGAATAGACTCTCTGTTTTTCGCCTGATCTCCGGTTACCCAATAGTCACAGATCGGATCGCCCTTCGCTATGGTATACTTCCGGTGCAACCGCCCGTGCTGCAGTTTAAACATGACCTCATCCGTGGCACACAAAGCCGGCATCAATTCACCGATACCGATCCGCTGGCAAAATTCACAGATCGGGCAGCGTGTAAAACAATAATAGCTGCCTTCGGCATGCTTGTTCTCGTCAAACTGGACGATCCAGTTCACCGGATAATCCTTTCCATGTTTCTGATACCATTTCTCATACTTCTTCATCGCGTAATACCACTTTTTCGGTTTCTTATTCAGATCCGTTAATCCGAAATAGAACTTGAGCAGCGGTCCCTTCAGCACATCGGTCATGACCTGCGCCATTTCCTGCGGTGAAATCTGTTTATCGCTTCCCAACCAGGCGGCTGAAAAAACATACGCAAAATAAGCATTGGAAGCCATTGGATTCCCTGGCCCCAGATCATCGGCCTGCGCCAATAACTTCCGATACTGCTCTTTCCCCTTTCGGATCGTCTGGTCTGCCAGGTCTTTGCCAAACCGTCTTTCGATGCTCTTGTGAATGAAAGGGGAAAACAATCTCCAATATATGCCTTTGTATTTCATCTGAATGCCTCCATACATATGTTAACATATACTAACCTATGTCGGCATTTCTTTTTAGGATTGCAAGAAGGATCATTCCTGCGCTTTTACCATCACGAACGAATCCCCTCTGCCTATAAAATCCAATACGCTTTGATAAACCTTCGGAACCTTTCCGATGACATTCACTTTCTCATCTTTTGGGTATCCCTTTCGGGTAATCTGTAGTTCTCCACAATATCTCTTATATAATTTATTATCGATTGTTAACGTGCCTCGCTCTCTTTCCACCGTATTCTGCGGAGTTATATCTTGGCTTCCTATCGAACCATATCCCCTGGATTGGGCAATGCGGATCAATCCTTTGGGTGCATCCATCCGGTTCGAGAATACGGTATCGTACAAATATGCATAGTCTTTATCCAGCTCGATGGGAACAACGATGATATCCTTCGTTATGAAGGTATCGATCATCCAGCGGTCTTTGTCATCCAAAATCGGATCTCCTAAGAACACTTGATCCACATGGTATTTTTTGACCATCTCCAGATAATTCACATAGGCATTCTGGTATCGCTGGCTCTCTAAAGTCGGCAGGCCTTCAAACAATGGCCGTCTTTTCTGTTTTCCGGGAATAAACGCAAAGATTGGAATTCCTTCCTTTTTTAAAAGATGATTTACGGAAGTGAAATATTCATCATCCAATCCGGTTTCCTTGCGCGGATAATAATTGTGCATGGCCAAGATTTCCCCGTAGGATTTCAGTATACGCAGCTCTGTCAGGGAAACCGTCGAAGCATTCAGAACAATCGGATACTCCATCGCCACATGGATCATCTCTTCCGTAGAAAATCCATCATCGATCCGCACAGCCCACAGATTGAGCTTTCGCACCAGATCCAAAATCGTCTTTTCTTGAAACCAGGTTAGTGTTTTCGAGGAGATATCGGCCAGGATCGGACATTTTTTATCGTTGAGCGCTTTACATAAAGCCATCATCTGTTCCACATACTGCGCACTGCGCTCTTCTTCCATATGTAAAGATAAAAACACGGGCGTGTCATCTGGAATATCGTCCAGTGACACCGTCCCGTTATTGAGAGAGCTCAGATAGATTGAATTTCCGACCCCGTTAAACATCTGCTACTTCCTCGGTCTTAATGACCGCGTTGGTAATCAAAAAGCCCATCACATAGGAAATAACCAATCCAAGCACATAGTAGATCATCGTCATAACCGCGCTGTTAGGACCGGCTGTCATCACAAAGATGGCAATCAATCCGCTAGGTCCCCAAGTGGTAGCTGCCACCTGCGTTACCATCACAAAGGCGCCGCCAAAGCCCGCTCCCAGGCCGGCGGTAATAAATGGTTTTCCCATCGGAAGGGTAACACCATAGATCAATGGTTCCCCGACGCCTAGAAAACCGGCAGGAAGCGCACCCTTAATGACATTCTGGATCCGTGTATTCTGACAGCTTTTCGCTTTACGATAGATCGCAATGGCAGCCCCAACCTGGCCGGCACCGGCCATAGCCAAGGCAGGATACAAGGTTACATACCCCAATGCATTTAACTGTACCGTGTATAATGCGACAAGTCCATGATGCATGCCCATTGCCACCATTGGCAAAAACAGGGCAGCCGAGACATAACCGGAAATAATACGTACGAGTACATTCTCAGACATACACAGTTGTTGAACGATCCATACCAGTGCCGTGGATACATAGCCTGTCAACGGCATAATGATCAAAATATAAGGAATGACCGTAATAAACAAGGTAAACAGTGGTGTAAATACGGTATCTAAGGAGTCCGGCATCCGATTGCGGATCCATTTCTCAATTTTTACCATCACAAATACACCCAGAATAACCGCAAGAACACCGCCTCGACCGCTTCTTAAAATGGAATCCAACGGCGAGGCCTCATTATATAAACCGATGGTCATGGCGATATTATCAACGTTGGCCAATCCGGTGATCATTCCCAGCATACCACCTAGAATCGGTGTGCCGCCAAATCTTTCAGCGGCTCGATAACCGGCCCAGGCCGTAAGATAAGCTAAGAACGACTGGTTGATCAATGTCAGAATTTGATGAATGATAAACCAGACCTGGTTGGATTCATAATCCGGAACCAGCTGTGCAAACAATGTCGCAAAGCCTGAACATAAGCCGGCTGCGATAACGCCGGGAATCAGTGGTACAAATATTTCCCCGAATATCTTCAAAAAGTCTCTGACTCTTGATTTCTTTTGACCGGCTTTCATGCTCGCTTTATTAGCGTGCCAGTCTCCCACATTTGCGCCGGCCTCTGTAGGAATCCCCATTTCTACACAAATGTCTGCACACTTTCTGACTTTGCCGGGTCCGATCACAACCTCAATATAATTCTCGCGATCCTTAACAATTCCCATGATCTCTTCGTTTTCCTTCAATGCTTCCGGATCAAATAATGAATCATCCTTCACATTGATACGAAGCCGGGTCATGCAGCTTTTGGCGGAAAGGATGTTATCCCTTCCTCCAAGCTTTTCAATGATAAAATTTACTAATTCTTGATTTGTCATATTTCCCCCTTTCCCTGGTTATGACTTCATTGCTTGTCTTATATGTCCTTTTGCGCGTTTAAGCCTTTCTATTCCTTCTTCTTTATCGCAGGAAGCTAAGATCATCAATATCGCTAATTTGGAATTTCCCTGAGCGATCTTCAGTTTTTCTCGGGCCGTATCTAAATCACAGTCGGTCGCATCCATTACGATTTTTTCTGCCCGACGGCTCAATTTTTCGTTGGTTTGTACGACATCGACCATCAGATTTTCATACGCTTTCCCCGTTCGGACCATCGCTGCCGTGGAGATCATATTCAAAATCAGCTTCTGCGCCGTACCGGCTTTTAATCTCGTCGATCCGGTAAGAACTTCCGGTCCCACGACCACCTCGATGGCCACATCGGCTACCTTTCCGATTTCAGAATTCTCATTGCAGGCAATACTGGCTGTTTTGGCGTGAAGCTGGTGTGCGTACTGAAGACCAGCCACGACATATGGTGTACGGCCACTGGCTGCCAAACCGATCACAATATCCTTATCGGAAACATGGATTCGTTTTAAATCGTTTACGGCAAGTTCCACAGAATCTTCGGCTCCTTCCACCGCTTTTGTATACGCTTGGTCGCCACCGGCCATCAATCCGATCACAACATCTGCACGGACTCCAAATGTAGGCGGACATTCCGAAGCATCCGAAACCGCCAGACGACCGCTTGTTCCGGCACCCATATAGATGATCCGGCCACCTTTTTCCAAACATTCCACCGCCAGTTCAACGACCTTTGCGATTTTATCCAAATGTTTGTTGATGGCTTGAGGAACCTTGGCATCTTCCTGGTTCATCACAGTGACGATCTCTAAAGAAGACATAGAATCTAAGTGAAGCGTATTCTGATTTCGGGTTTCTGTCGTCATCCCTTTTAAATCAATTCCCATGTAGTACACCCTTTCTTTTCAATGGATCCATTCCTTTAATTCCACTTTAGTATAAGTGTAACTTTATGTCAATATAGCTTAATATAATATAATTTTGTTACAGTTTTTGTAACTTTTTGTTATGATATATATAAGGAGATTTAATTATGGAAAACGCTTTGATTAAATTAAAAGAAAATGTAGAGGAATTATCGAGAACCGAAAAAATTGTCGCTGAATATATTTTAGGAAATTTGGATGAAATCGGATCTCTCAGCATTCATGAGCTGGCTGAGAAAACAGACGTATCAACATCTGCCATTATTCGTATGGCCCGAGCCATCGGCTACCAAGGTTATAAGGATTTTAAAAAGGATCTGATTGCGGCCATTGCGTTGGATCGTCAAAACAAGACATTCACAGGCAATGAAATAGAAAAAGATGATAGCTTTGAAGACATCGTTCATAAGATCACTCAGATGAATATACAATCCCTTCTGGATACAGAATCCATCATGTCCATTTCTCAGTTAAAACAAGCAGTCGCTCTGATGAAACAAGCGGATCATATCTTATTGTATGGTCTGGGTGCCTCTTTCATCGCCGCAAAAGATCTCTATTTAAAGCTGGTTCGTATCAACAAAACATGCTTGTTGAATGAAGACTGGCATTTACAACTGGTCAGCGCGTATAACAGTAAGCCCAGTGATGTAGCCATTGTGTTTTCGTATTCCGGACAAACGCATGAATGCATCGCCTGTATGAATGAGCTTCGCATCAACCAAACACCGATCATTGCGATTACACGCTGTGTGGATACACCGGTTTCCCGGCTTGCCGATATCAATTTGTATACGACATCCAATGAATCCTTGTTCCGATCTGCCGCGATGTCCTCCAGAATTTCTTCTTTGGGCATTGTGGATATTCTGTATACGTGTTATGCCACCAGCACATATGCCTACACGCTCAAACAGCTGCAGAAAACACATATCAAGAAATAGGTTCCAGAAGGCTGTGTTTGATACTGTATCCTCTTCCTATCTATAAAATTTGCAGATAATATAAAAAGCACCTCTCGATTATTCCATGCAAGGTGCTACGATGATCAATGGAAAGGAGCGACGACTTATTCGCTCTTTTTTCTAGCTTTATAGTGATTGCCCCATTCCTGCATGGACATAAGAATAGGACTGCTCTCGCCACGCTCGGACAAGCATACCTCCCTCTTATAGGCGGGAGAGTTTCAATGAAAGATGTTCTTATAAATCATTTGAATTCTTCTATCTGTTTCTGAACCGTATCTCCCTAGTATGCCAAATGGAATTTATCTATCATGGAATTCCTTGTAAAAGTAGTAAAAGAACAGTAAAATATTATAAAACAGTAAATGAACAGTAAATCATTTTTGAACAGTAAAGGAACAGTAAATATGAACGCAATGAATAATCCATACACTTTGGTATTTGGACAACCCCCTATTGAAATCATTCATCGAACCGCACAAGTTGAAAGAATTGTGAGTGAATTCAACAGTCCAAGACCAGCTAATTATATTAATTTAATCACCGGCGTTAGAGGCAGCGGAAAAACTGTGTTTATTACACAGATTGCCGATACGCTCAAAACCAAGGACAATTGGATCGTTGTCAACTTGAATCCCCAAAGAGATATGCTTGTGAGCCTTGCAGCTAAGCTGGATAGCGATAAATCTTTACATAAGCTGTTCTCGGAAGCACAGATCAACCTGCAGGCTTTTGGCATCGGGCTTTCCATCAAAGGCGTACCGCCGATTTCCGATATTGAAGAAGCATTAAAGAAAATGCTGGAAAGCATAAAAAAACAGAAAAAACGTGTATTAGTTACAATCGATGAAGCAACAAATTCAAAAGAAATGAGAATATTTGCCAGTACTTATCAGATCTTTTTGCGAGAAAGACTCCCAATATTTTTGATTATGACAGGTCTCCATAAGGAAATCGACCGTCTTCGTAACGCCCGGGGAATGACATTTTTGGAAAGGGCACCGCGAACGGTACTCCTCCCTTTAAACCAAAACCAAATCATAGAGAATTATATGCACACATTACAAGTATCACAGGCAGAAGCATCGATACTTGCCCAGCAAACAAAAGGATATTCCTTTGCTTTTCAAACGATTGGATATTTTGTCTACGAAAACCGTGACAATCTATCAAAAGCATTGGATGATGCCAAAGAGTATCTGTATATTTTTGCTTATGAAAAAATTTGGTCCGAATTATCTGCACGAGATAAACAAGTCACATTGGCAGCTGCCAAAGTTCCTAGTGGAGAAATCATTAAAATGCGAAACATACTTGGATATTCAAGCAATCAGTTTAATCCGTATAGAGACCGTTTGCTGAAAGCCGGTATTCTTGTAAGCCCGCGAAATGGTATTTTAAAATTTGCGTTACCGTGGTTTGATGAATATGCCATCACAAGATCAGAACAGGAAGAATATTAACTTTTCCAAGTTTCTTACTATCCATAAATTGAGTTTTTTCAATTGATCCTGCATCAAAGACAAGTGGTTATTCTTTCTCAATTCATGACCTTTTCCAACAAGTCCATAATTGTCCGGCATTGTAAATCGCCTATCTAAAAAAGGGCTGCCGATTATAAATCGACAACCCCTGATAATTATGGTTACGAATCTTTTATTCCCACTCAATGGTTCCGGTCGGCTTCGGTGTCAGGTCGTATAATACACGGTTGATGCCTGGTACTTCATGCGTGATACGTTCTGTAATCTTTTCCAATACAGCCCAGTCCACTTGTTCGATGGAAGCCTGCATGGCATCCTTTGTGTTGACGGCACGAATGATGGCCGGCCATTCAAAGGAACGTTTTCCTTCTTTGATGCCGGTAGATTTGAAATCAGGTACGACTGTAAAATACTGCCATACTTTTCCTGCCAGTCCGGCCTTTTCAAATTCTTCACGAAGGATCGCATCGGATTCACGAACAGCTTCCAGACGATCTCTAGTGATAGCACCAACACAACGTACTCCTAAACCAGGTCCCGGGAACGGCTGGCGATATACCATCGATGCCGGTAAGCCTAACGCTTCACCTACCACACGTACTTCATCTTTATACAGGAACTTGATTGGTTCCACCAGTTCAAAATCTACATCTTCCGGCAATCCACCGACATTGTGATGGGCTTTGATTCCATCGCTTTCCAGGATATCCGGATAAATGGTGCCCTGTGCCAGGAATTTCATATTTGTCAGTTTTTGAGATTCTTCTTCAAAGACACGGATGAATTCGCCACCGATGATCTTTCGTTTGGTTTCCGGATCACTGACACCCGCTAATTTATCTAAGAAACGATCCGTCGCATCCACATAGATCAGATTCTCGTCCAACTGCGCTTTAAATACATCGATGACCTGCTGGCTTTCACCCTTACGCATCAATCCATGGTTCACATGGATACATGTCAGCTGTTTACCGATGGCTTTAATCAGTAAAGCGGCTACCACCGAAGAATCCACACCACCGGATAAAGCCAGTAATACATTGCCGTCTTTTACTTGTTCTCTGACGGCAGCTACTTGTTCATCAATAAAAGCCTGTGCTAACGTTGCATTCGTAATTCTTTCCATTGTTTCTGGACGTTTGTTTTCGTTCATATTGTCTCCTCTTCTTTTTTCACAATTATACTAACTAAAAAATATATATTAGACAATCTTTTTTCCCAAAAGAAAAGAGTGCCCGTTAGAGCACCCTTGGTTTAAAAGTGTCCGGAGCTGCCTCCGTGGCTGACACCGGAAGAACCGATATGAATACTGCTTCCTCCGCCGCCGTGTCCACCTCCGCCACGGTTTGGATCCACATGTGGTACATGGGTTACATGTTTACCGATAAACTGATCGTTTTTACGGCTGAACTTTAAGCTCTTTGGTACCAAATACGCTTTGGCACTTTGAGCTTTGTAAACCGTCTTCAGCTTATTCTTTTTATGATTGGCAAACGGCCACATCACCAATAAGCCAAATAACGCATTGATTGGTAACAGGAACCAAGGCACTTTCCCTTTTGGCATATTCCCTACATCGTATGGTTGTCCAGTATGCGCTTGTTCAATGAACTGGTCACACAGGTCGGCATACGTCATAAACGCATCGATATAGTTTCCTTCGCTGAGATATGGTATGATTCGATCCGTCATGTATTCCTGGCCGGCATCGGTAAAAGCCTCGATACCGTATCCGGTTGTCGACAAAGCCCAGGAACGGTCATCCATAGAAACAAGGAACAAGATACCATCATGGTTAGAACCATACCCATAACCATTGTAGTCAAAGAAATCATCGGCATATTCCGTCGCTGTTTTTCCTCCGAGGTCATTGTTTGTTACCACAACGACATCCAGGTTCTGACGTTCGGAAATTTCCGTTAATTTCCCCAAGAGCTCTTCTTCTTCGGATGTACTCAGCAGATCGGCATCATCCACCAGTAACGGCTGTAATCTTTCATCCGGAATGGTCTGTGCCGGCATTGGGCTCTCTCCGCTGTATATAGAGCGAATGTATTCAAAATCCTTTTCAACACCGTCTTTATAAATGTTCTCAGCATTATAGATCGACTGCAATTCCACTTTCTGATCATCTGTCAACAATGCGTTTCCTCTATGTAAGACCAGAAAGTAATCATCGGCTTTATTGACCACCAGAATGATCCCGTCATCGCGTCCGAAGGTATCGTCGTATTGATCGAACGCCGCTTCTTTGGCTTCGTTTTCGGTTTCGTCTTCAAAGAGGATGAAGACAGTTCGCACATCATACGTATCATAGATTTCCTGTGCCAGGTCATTTAACATCTGCTCGGAACTGGCCGCTATTACCTCGGCATGGTCGTACACATATGCTTCATCCGCAGCAAAAACCGGGATGACATGCATCATGCACAGCGCCAGGGATAAGAATATCGCATAAATCTTTTTCAACATATCCGATCCTCCTAGACCAGTATCAGGCATTGTAACACAAACATAATAACCGTCACAATGACCGCACCAATCAGAATAAAGCGCCAGTAAGCTCCGTTATCCACCGGCAGATTGCCCACAAACTTTCCGGTTTGTCCATTCATCGCAAAGTGATAATGTTCCCCTTTATAGGTCGTATTCAGTAACCATACCGGATACAATACATATTTATAGGTCGCTTTGGTAAAATCCACCTGGCTTCTCTGTGTGGATACCGTCGTGTAATGATTCGCTGTTTTTGAAAACTCGCTGATCGTCGATTTGGTCACACGTTCCTTGGCCCGATCCATCCGGCTTTGGGCATCCACGTCATACCGATTGGCATAATAGCCAGCCAGATAGGCGGTTTTAAACGGAACGGCCTTTGAAAAATCAAAGGGTTCGATAGATTCCATCATATTGTCATCCATCTCCTTGGACCCATCCTCCGGTACATTTTCAAAACGGATCACGCCTTCTCTTTGTACAGAATATTCACTGGTTTCCGTATAGTCATTTCTCCCATCAGTCCAGGTTCGCACATTGGTACCCAGAAAAGCCATATCGGCATGCACATGGGCATCATATAACCAGAACGGGACATAGACCCCTTTGATCTCATCGATATGGTTTTGATCCTTAAAGATTTTCGGCAGGAAGGATTTTCCTTCCAAATACTTCATATATTGCTCTTTGGCATCCTTTTTATCCTTCTGGAAAGGAATGACATAATTCGGTTTTAAATCGCCGGAAAACTGACCGGTCATGACCACCGGATTGCCACAGAAGGGGCAGCTCGATGCACCGGTCGTTTCATCGGCAATGATCTCGCCTCCACAAGAATGACAGGAATAGATTTTTAAATGGCTGGTCTCCTGTTGATCCCAGTCCTCTGTTTGCTGCTGTTCCCAGCTGGCCTGCTGCTGAGGTTTGGGAAGATCCGGCGGTGATGCCGGTTCTTCTTGTGCCTGCAGTTTTTCGTATTCATCAATTCCCATCTCTGTATCACAGAATGGGCATTGTAAACGTTGTGTCTTTGTTACAAATTCCATCGCCCCGCCACAGGCAGGGCATTTAAACTCTTGTAACTCTGGCATATCTTCACCTCCATGCAAGGAATAAAAGTCTTACTTTAAAGGACTTCCGCATTCCGGGCAGAATTTCGGCATCGGTTGTCCCGCTTCCGGCTGCCATCCACAGTTCGAACACTGGCTTGCCGGCTTCGGTTTTCCGCACTCAGTACAGAATTTACCCGTATTTGTGGTACCACAGCTGCATGTCCAACTGTTATCGACTGGTTTCGGCTTTCCACACTCCATGCAGAATTTTCCCGTATTTTTTGCACCACAGCTGCATGTCCACGTATTCGCCTTCGGAATCGGAGGTTTTGGCTGTTTGGCCCCCATTTCAAAGAGGGCATTGGCATTCATACCACCGGCTGCACCGGCCATATTCATTCCCATGAATCCGGTCATAGCTCCATTTGGATTCTTGGCCGCTTCCCGCATCGCATCCGCCTGAGCACCAGCCAGTTGAGCAGCCGCCATATTCGGATCACGGTTGATAGCCGCTCTCTGGGCTGCTTTGATCATATCGGCATCTTCCTTTGGAATATTTACCGTACTTACGGCCACCGATACAACAGAGATGCCTCGTAATTTGCTCCATTTATCCGTCAATGTTTCATTCATCGCTTTTGCGAGTTCCTCTGTATGCCCCGGTAAAGCACTTGGGCGTATACCCTGTGCGGACAGCTTGGCAAAGGAAGGCTGCAGCGCACTGATGAATTCATTGTCCAGCTGAGAATCGATCTGGGAACGTGTATAGCTTCCGGAAATATTCCCACAAACATTGGTATAGAAAAGGATCGGATCGGTAATACGATAGGAATACAAACCATCACATGTTAAGGATACGTCGATATCCAGACCGATGTTTTCATCCACTACACGGAATGGGGCCGGTTCCTTCAACGCAAAGGCATTATTGATAATCTCTTTGGTATTAAAATAATAGACTCTCTGGTCTTTTCCGGTATCTCCGCCAAAAGTAAACCGTTTCCCGATCTCCTTGAATGTTTCTTTAATGCTGTCACCAAGATTCCCTGTAAAAATACTCGGTGATGTCGAGGCATCATACGTAAACTGACCAGGTTCCGCACATACTTCCACAACTTTTCCCTGATCAACAATAATCATACACTGTCCGTCTGCAACGACGATACCAGATCCCTGCGTGATGACATTATCACTGCCATAACGATTGGATGAACGGTTTCCGATTCGTTTGGTTCCTTTTACAACCAACGTATCGGCACTCATCGATTCACATACAAAAAACTCTTTCCATTGATCTGCCAGTACACCATTGATACTGCCGAGTCCTGCTTGAATTAATCCCATAAGTACCTCCTGTCTGTATTATTCATATGAGATAAAATATTATAATTATGTATACCATCTCTTCTTAAATTATATATAAATCTATCTATAAGTTCAAACCATGAATATATCTAGTTTTAATAACCACTTGACATGGTTTTAATTATATTTTATAAATATCCTATAGAAGGTATACTATGAAGACCATCCTTGCTAAAATTATACGCATCCTGACAGTCCCGCCTATTCTTGTGACTATGATCCTGACTGTCATCTATCTTACCCATCCCGTCTATTTCGCTCATGATCTACGGCTATGGGGCTTGACTGTATTCTGGTTAGGCGCTTTTCCGGCGCTGGCTTATCTTGGCAAGAAAACCCGTGAGCAACAAAGAAACACAGCCTTTGTATTGAGTGTCATCGGTTATTCTCTGAACTGCTTATGCGCGTATTTCTTTCACGTGCCCCATTCGTTGTGGGTCATTGACATCACTTACCTTCTTTCGGTCGTGATCCTGTTGGTTTTTAATAAGATCCTGCATATTCGGGCTAGTGGCCATGCCTGCAGTGTCATCGGGCCTTGTGTCTTTGCGTTATTGTATATCCGGGGGTGGATTGCCCTTCCTTTTGTTTTTTTATCGGTCTGCAGCATCTGGGCTTCTCTGTCTTTAAAAAGACATTGTGTTCACGATATTCTTTTCGGCATACTTGCCTTTTTGATTGCCTTTATGGTTTCTTTTCTGTTTTTCTGAGTTTCCATGTTAGAATGGTGTTGTTTGAAAGGAGCTTACGTATGTACTATCCTGCTTTTTTAAAGCCTAATGACACCATCGGTGTCGCCGCCCCCAGTGCCGGCGTCGGCAAGAAGCTGGAAAGCTTTGACACCTCTTTGCAGGTATTGAAGGATCACACATGGAAGATCAAAGAAACCCCCTCTGTGCGGATTGAGAATGACCGCAGCAATACTGGTCCTGTTCGCGGACAGGAGATGACCTCTTTATTTGCGGATGACGAGGTGGATTTTGTCATGTGTGCTGCAGGTGGTGATTTTTTAAATGAAATGATTCCGTATACGGATTTTTCCGTGATGAAAGATCATCCAAAATGGTTAATGGGCCATTCAGATCCGACCGGCCTGTTATTTCCTTATACGACATTGTATGATGTGGCAACGATCTATGGAATGAATGCCGGTGGCTATGATATCGATCCCCTACCGGAATACATGAAAAAGAACCTGGAGATCATCCAGGGAAAGACGCTGGAGCAGACCAGTTATGACTACTATATGAAGACACCGACTTTTTTAGCTGAGACCATTGAATTCGACACCCCGGTGCAATGGAAAAGCACCCATGGAAATCTGCATACCAGCGGTCGCTGTATCGGTGGCTGTATCGATGTTCTCAAAGACCTGATCGGGACCCCCTATGAAGGCGCAAAGGATTTTGTGCAAAGATATCGGAACGATGGACAGATCTGGTTCTTTGATAACTTCAGCATGTCGGCTGAAAACTTTTACCGGACATTATGCCAAATGCGCTATGCCGGGTGGTTTGATCACACAAAAGCCGTGATCGTCGGGCGTGTCTTATTTGAATCCAGTGAAACCGGAATGACATACCAAGAGGCCATTGAAAGGGCGCTGGAGGGTCTTCCAACTTTGTACCAGGCTGATGTAGGACACACAATTCCTTCACTAACCATGATCTGTGGCAGTATCCTGCATCTGGATTTTGAGAACGATAAAGCCAAACTGCGCTTTGAGCTGAGGGATTAGTATGGACTGCCAGTTAGTTGTCGTCGATCTGGACAATACCTTTCTGAATAACCGGAAAGAAATTAGTCCTGCTTCCTATGCCATCCTGGATACTCTGAAACAAAGGAACATCGCTTTCGGCATTGCCAGCGGAAG